>JAOARK010000370.1 GCA_025210575.1 Schleiferiaceae bacterium | reverse complement strand
GGGGAGAGCGATCAGTGTATAAAACGGTAAAACAATAGATTCGTTTACTCGCCAATTCAAACGCTTTACATTTTAATATTAATAATAGGCACAAGAGGTTTTAATTTGCGCCTTCATTCAAAATAATTACATCTTGAAAAAACTAACGTTGTTTTTATTCCTTTTGGTGGGCGGATTTGCACATGCAACCCATGGAGGAATTTTAGGAGGGGACATTACCTGGCAATGCGATGGGAATGGTATGTACACGTTTAGAATTACATTATTTAATTCTTGTGATTCTACAGGTTCTTCATTGCCGGATAGTCTTGACATAACCACGAATCCAAATATTGGCCCTCCGGGATATGCAATTAAGTGTGGACAAGTAAGAACAACCGATGTTACACCTGTTTGTGATCCAATAAATGGGATAAGCTGTACAGGCACCAATTTATCGTCAATAGATAGAATTGAGTACGAAAGTGCTCCTATGTTTTTGGCTAAGGTTGTTCCTCCAACAGGAATAGAATTCAGCACAACAATATGCTGTCGAAATAACTTGACTAATTCACCTACCAGTACACATTTTTACCTAAGAGCAAAGATGTACGCGCCTTCAAATGTGGTAAGTCCGGTGCCTTGTTATGATTCATCACCAACATTTTTAGACATACCTCATGTATTAATGATGTCTAACGTTGATCAAAATATATCTTTTGGAGATCTAGCGGATGTTGATGCAGACTCGGTAAAAATTGAATGGGCAACTCCATTAACTTTAGGAGGAGCACCTATAGCTTATAGTGCCAATTACAGTTTCAATACACCTTTGCCAGGAGTTATCCAAAACCCTAATAACGTAGAAGGAGTATTAAATGAAGTTTCAGGTCATTACAGTTTTAACTCTCAAACAACTGGGAAGTTTGCAACTTGCGTTAAACAAAGTAGTTACAGAGATGGTCAGTTAATCGCTGAAGTGTATAGAGATCTGGATCGCATAATCTTGGCCAACCAAGTTATTTCTGGCCCGTGCCAAAATGCCAATAATGACGTTCCTGAAATTGGCGCATCAAACCTGAACTCTGGCACACTTACTCCGACCTATAATGTTCTGGGAGATACGATGTATTACAGTATTTCTGGTCAACCCGGAGATACCATATCTCTGCAGTTTAAAGCAGAAGACTTTGAGTTTAATTCAGATTGTACTCCTCAAACTATTTATTTTAAAGCGAGTGGTGCAGGGCTTTCGTTAGATTCGCTTTACGCGGATGAGAATATGAGCGCGATCAATGGGAATGCTGCGACAATAAGTTCTCAAAACTCTAACGGGTCTTTTGATTCACCTTCATTGAATATTATCAACTTTAATTGGGTCCTTGAGAAGGACCATGTGCCTGGAACGGGTAAAGCAACGTATCAGTTTAATTTCAAATTCATGGACTCCTATTGTGTCCTTCCTGGACAAGCTGAGGTGGCACTGAAAGTTCATGTGAATAAACCGTTTACTTTGAGTATAGACAGTGCTTCCATCTGTAACGGAGATTCTTTAAGAGTTGAGATTCCTGGGAACTCATCAAACTTAACATGGAGCCCAAACTCGAATATTCATATGGATTCTATAGGAGTATATTATTTATCGCCATCCATATCTACTCTTTACACTGTAACAGATAATAGCTCTGGGTATTCAGAAACCGTTTATGTGAACGTAGATAATATTATGACTCCAACTATTGGTCAATCTGGTAATGACTTTGAATTGTGGAATGCAAACACCTATGACTCGTTGGTTTGGACAGTAAATCAGATGCCAATTGCCACACCTGCACCACATGATAAGGTAACTCCAGACTTGACAGGGGTGTATAGAATCGTAGCTTATAAAGGAAGTTGTGTTGATGTAAGTAATGCTTTGAGTTTTACGAATCCATTAAACTTTGAATTAACCCCAGATACGCAAGGGGAGTACGATGGAACTGAGATGGACGACTATTCATTTGGTATGAGCATTAAGAATAATCAAAACTCGCAGTTGATCGTTGATTATGTAACGGTTGGTGCTTGGCATGATGGAAATCAAAATCAAAGCGCAAAGTTGAGGTTGATCGATACAGATCAAAACATTGTGTTTTCTAAGAACAGTCCAAGCTCTGTTATGGACGGAATGTTGAGATTTGATGGTCCATTTACATTAGATGCGCTAACCGTATATCAATTGAGTTTCTATTTCGGAGACGATGTACACCCAATCATGTTTAAGCCATTTAATTGGCCAGTTATTTCAACTAATAATTGGATTTTGGTAGCAAATGCATCAAAGGCTCCAGGAGACGTATCGCAGCCTAGTGCGTTTTCTGCAAATTTCCCTTACCACCATTTTCATTTTAATGGAAGCATAGGTGTTGAGGAATTTGGGAATAACGAGTTTAAAATATATCCAAACCCAGCACAAAACATTTTGAATATCTCCGAAAAAGGAAATTATAAAGTTGTAGGACTGGATGGAAAGGTGCTAATTGAAGCCAAGGATTCCGATATTATTGATGTATCAGCACTTCCATCAGGAATGTACATCTTGGAAACTGACTTTGGAAAAGTTGAGAAATTCATCAAGCAGTAATCTTGATTTTCGAAGAATAAAAAAAGGCGAGCATTGCTCGCCTTTTTTTATTCTATATCAATTAATTAATCTCTGTTTCCGAAGAATCTTAACAAGAACAAGAACAGGTTAATGAAGTCTAAGTATAAACTTAAAGCTCCCATTACAGCCATTTTTCTGGCAAGCTCTCCTTGGTGACCAACGGTCATTCCCATTTGCTTGATCTTTTGCATATCATATGCAGTTAAACCAGTAAAGATCAACACACCTAAAAAGCTGATAATATAATCTAACTGTGCACTACCTAAAAACCAGTTTACAACACTGGCAATGATAATACCGATTAAACCCATAAATAGGATAGAGCCCATTTTACTTAAATCAGTATTTGTAACATATCCTGCAACAGCCATGGTACCAAACATTCCAGCGGCAATTAAAAAGGTCAATGTAATTGAGCTAGCGCTATATACCACGAAGATTGAACTTAAGCTCATTCCCATTAGAGCTGCAAATACGAGAAATAGAAGAATTAAAGTATTGGACGAAAAACGCTGTAATCCAGCACCTAGTCCTAAAACCAATCCTAATGGTGCTAGCATTACAATCCATCCTAAACCAGTTCTACCACCAGTTTCAAGATTGTATAGCATACCAAACAGTTCCGCAGAATTGCCAAACATGTAAGCTAAGGCTGCAGAAATTAAAAGACCTAAAGACATCAAGACCATAACATTAGACACGAATGTCTTTGGCATTATTGCCGACTCTTGTGTGTAATCAATGACGTTAGGGTTATTATTCCAATTATTTTCCATTTTCTATCATTTTAAGATGGTGTCAAATTAAATCAAATATAATGCCTTTGCCCTTTTGAAATTGGAATAGATTTGCGAACAAATAGTTAAACATGGCGAGCACAAAACCATTGATTCTTGTTGTAAACGATGATGGAATTACGGCACCCGGAATTAGAAATCTTATTGATGTAGCCAACCAACTGGGTGAAGTTGTGGTGGTTGCACCCGATGGACCTCAAAGTGGAATGGGGCATGCAATTACCATAAATAGCACTTTAAGAGCAGACGAAATTAAAATTGATGATGGTCCGCAAACCGAATATGCCGTTTCTGGAACACCTGTAGATTGTGTCAAGCTGGCAGTTAATGTCATTTTAGAGCGTAAGCCCGATCTTATAGTGTCAGGTGTAAACCATGGTAGTAATTCATCTATAAATGTTATTTACAGTGGAACTATGAGTGCTGCTGTTGAGGGTGCGCTAGAGAATATTCCATCAGTTGGCTTTTCGTCATTAGATTATTCTTGGGATCAAGATTTTGAACCTGCAAAACCACATATTAAGAAGGTGATGCAGTTGCTTTTAAAAAATGGATTGCCAGAAGGAATCTGTTTGAATGTTAATATCCCATCGCCAAAGAGCGCTCCTTACAAAGGAGTAAAAGTGTGCAGGCAGGCTAATGCAAACTGGGAAGAAGAATTTGATTCTCGAAAAGATCCTAGAGGTAGAAATTATTATTGGCTTACCGGAAAGTTTGTGAATTACGACAAAGGCAATGATACCGATGAATGGGCGTTAGAGAACAATTACATCTCGGTGGTTCCGGTAGAAGTTGATTTTACAGCACATCATGCCATTGCCACTCTGAACAATTGGGATTTTTAATGAAGAGAAATTTCGAGTTAATTATTGGGTTTATCATGGGGATAATCTGCCCAATTTTTGGGATGGTTTTATTTTTTGAAATAAAGCCGGAATACGCCATGTATGAAAATTTTGATCCTGAGTCATTTAAAGAATTGATCTTTAAAATCAGCTTTATCGGCATTCTGTTAGACATGGGACTCTTTGCAGCTGCCCTACAATTCAATAAAGACTATGTAGCACGTGGTGTTCTTTGGGCAACCTTCTTATTTTTGGCCAGTGCAATCGTTTACCGCTTTGTACTCTAAATAGCGAGCATTCTTTTATGAAATATTACATCATTGCTGGAGAAGCCTCTGGAGATTTACACGGCTCTAACTTGATCAAACAAATCAGGAGTAAGGACCATGAATCCGTTATTAGAGCTTGGGGTGGTGATGAGATGCAACAAGCAGGTGCTGATATTGTAAAGCATTACAGAGATCTAGCATTCATGGGATTTCTTGAGGTAGCCATGAACTTGACTACCATTTTAAAGAATATCAAGTTTTGTAAAGAAGATATTCTAGGTTTCGAACCTGATGTCCTTGTTCTTATTGACTATCCGGGATTTAATATGCGAATTGCTGAATGGGCTAAGAATAAGGGAATAAAAGTGGTGTACTACATTTCTCCTCAGGTTTGGGCTTGGAAGAAGGGTAGGGTGCACAAGCTAAAGCGCGATGTAGATCGAATGATGGTGATACTTCCATTTGAGCCAGAATTCTATCGGGGTTATCAAATGGAAGTTGATTATGTTGGACATCCTTTATTAGATGCCATTGAACAACTTTCAGAAGAACGAAAAGCTCTACCTCAAGAGGTTGATAACGGCAAAAAAATCATAGCTCTTCTTCCTGGAAGTAGAAAGCAAGAAATTACCAGTATGCTTTCTGAAATGCTAAAGATGGTCAATGAATTTCCAGATTACCAATTTGTAGTGGCTGGTGCTCCTTCCCAGACCAAAGCTTTTTACAAGGAAATAATGGGTAGCTCTAACATACCTGTACTTTTTGATAAAACCTATGCATTGCTAAGTCATGCACATGCAGCTTTGGTAACTTCAGGCACGGCAACTTTAGAAACGGCTTTATTTGAAGTTCCAGAAGTGGTTTGCTACAAGGGCAACCCCATTAGTTTTGCAATAGCCAAGCAATTAGTAGATATTAAGTTCATTTCTTTGGTGAATCTAATTGTAGATAAAGAACTGGTGAAAGAGCTTATTCAAGGCGACCTGAATAAAAAGCAATTGAAAAGAGAGCTGGAAAAGTGTTTAGATGTAAACCATAGAGAAGCATTGATTGGTGAATACCGAAAAATGAAAGAGAAATTAGGATCAGGTGGTGCATCCGCCAAGGCCGCAGAAATAGTAGTACAGGAGGCTCGTGGATGAGAAAATATCTAATTCTCATAGCCTCTATTACAACGCTTGCCAGTTTTGGGCAACCTCTAAAAGTTCGGTTGTTTTCTTCTTATAATTTATCGAATTGCTGGGTTACTTCTTATCATGCTGATTATCACATTTTGGCAACGGACGCCAATTTCCATGTGATTGATACTATAGATGATCTTTTAGAAAAGGGTATTGTCAAAACAGTTCATTTTAAACAAAACGGAAGTCACATAAGCATTTATAAATCAGGAGAAGATTTTGGTAAATACCAAGGATTATATTTCGTTTCGAATAAAAATACTGGACATTTTATCATCAGCGGAAAAGGAGCTGATCGTATTTACAATGGCAATTTGTTTTTACGTGTCTATCAAGGTAAACTTCAAATTATTAATGAGGTAGAATTAGAAAGCTATGTAGCTGGTGTAGTAGAAAGCGAAGGAGGCCATGTTACTGAAATTGAGTATTTCAAAGCTCAAGCCGTCTTAGCGCGCACGTGGGTGCTTAAAAATAAGGACAAGCACATTGAAGAAGGATATAATGTAAAAGACAACATTTCGAGCCAGGCCTACTATTCGAAGGCTTATTTGCAAAATAGTAAGGCAATACTTCAGGCTGTAGCCGAAACTAAAGATAGTGTGCTTTTAGACAAAAATGACGCATTGGTTTTTGGTGCGTTTCACAGTAACAGTGGAGGACAAACTTCAAACTCCGAAGATATTTGGTCACAAGAGATAAGTTATTTACGATCTGTTCCAGATAGTTTCAGTCTAAAAGGGGATAAGGCAACATGGGAAAAGAAAGTAGAAAAGACACGTTTTTACGCATACTTCGCTAATGTTTTGAATTTGTCTAAAACAGACACCGAATTACAGAAGGCCATCTTGGCAATTCAAATGGACAAGCGAAAGCCTTGGTTCGATTATAACGGGAAAAAAGTGAAGATGCGAAACGTACGCACGGAATTCAAATTGAAGTCTTCTTACTTTTCTGTTGAAGAACTCGGTGACTATGTTTTGCTAAAAGGTAGGGGGTTTGGACATGGTGTAGGACTTTCTCAACAAGGAGCTATGGAAATGGCAAGACAGAGCTTTAACTATAAAGAAATTCTAAAATTCTATTTTCAAAACACGCATTTGGGAGTACTTGACCGATATCACTTTTAGTTTAACTTAGTCATTCATTAAAGGATATTAAACTAACTTAATTTAAAAGAATATGACCAAAGACGAAGTACTCAATAGACTTAAAGAGGGCAATGCTCGATTTGTGGCAGATGCACCTGAGCGACAAATGCAAGACAATTCAAGAAAATCTGAATTAACAGGAGGTCAAAGTCCTTGGGCAATTGTATTAAGTTGTGCAGACAGTAGAGTAGCACCAGAACTAGCTTTTGATGCCGGTCTTGGAGAATTGTTTGTTTGCCGTGTTGCAGGAAATGTAGCTAACACCAGTAGCATTGCCAGTATGGAATATGCCGTTGCTCATCTTGGAACGGAGATCATTGTTGTAATGGGTCACGAAAGTTGCGGAGCCGTTGGTGCAGCGATTGCTGGTGGGGATAATGGTCATAACTTAAATCACCTTTTAGCCCATATTACACCGGCATTGGCAGCGAGTGATTCTGGAGCAGAAGTGAACGATGTGGTAAAAACAAATGCAGAGCTTACTTGCCGTGAATTGGTAAAACGTTCTTCAATTATTGGAGACGCAGTTAAAAATGGCAAAGTGAAGATCGTTCCAGCTTATTATAATTTAGGAACAGGAGCTGTAGATTTTATCTAAGCTGATAAAAAATTGAATAGATAGGGGCTTATGCCCCTTTTTTTATATCTCAAACCCAAGCTCATGCACAGCCAAAAGTTGATCCTCTCTAAAGATGTTAAGATCATGATTCTTATAGCGATCTGCACTTTGAGGTTTCTTTGGTAGGCTAGACAGTTCGTCTAATTGATCTTTGGTTGTTGCAATTTCTAAAAACTCAAAAAGCTGTTCTATTTCAACTTTAACCGACTCATAAAGGTTGTGATGTCTCAGTAAATAGAAATTCTCTCCCATTCTTTTGGAATATTCTAGTG
>JAOARK010000369.1 GCA_025210575.1 Schleiferiaceae bacterium | reverse complement strand
GTGTAAACTTATCTATCGTGAAACGGGAATTACGGTTTACGATCTCATAAAAAACTATAGAAGTGGTTGGAACGCCTGGTGGTGGAATCGCTTTGCTCATTGGTACGACATTGATCTTAAAACGGGATACGAACCTGAAGCTGTACCAGAGGACAAACTTATAGAGAGCATATTAACCCGAGCTTTTCGCCAGCGAATGCTAGAAGAGAGAATTCCTTTTTACCCTCCTGAGAGAAACTAGCGAGCTCTTAACATTAATGGAATGGCAACCACATATTCAAAAATAACTAAGCCTAAAACCATCGCCTGAGCGGTATACCAACCCGTAAAACTTAGTGGGATAGAAATGGCCAGAACGATGGCACTCGAACCATGAATAGAGCCTAATAAATAATCTCTTACCGAAATGTCACTGCAGATCTTTTTGGTGATGATTAAACCCAGAACGGACTTGAATCCCGAGTAGATGAAAATGCAGAGCAAGATCATTAACCAGCGATCGAAAAAAATATTAGGTGTAAAAGCAATACCCAAGAAAACCATGCTTATTCCTCCTATAGTTTCTTGAACTTGATGATGTTTTTTTACTACGCGATGTTTCTGTCCACCGAAATACCTTTTCCCGATTATAGCGATGACAACCGTAAACAAAAGGCCATTCATGGTAAAGTGTTCCACAATTAGGTAACCTCCATATAACAAAACATACATAAGCCAAATGGAATGTTTGCTCAGTTTAGGGCTTAACCATTCATACGTTTTGCAAAGGGTCCAGCTAAAAGGCCAAATCAGTGCCAAATAAAAACCAGCCAGCAATAGATCAGTATGCATAAAATTATCTGTCCAGTCAGCCCAGCTGTAAATAATCCATATGCCAATGAGCAACAAAGTGGTTAGCAATTCACTTTCTATTCTCAAGAATTGACGAATCTTTTTTTTGACAAATGGCGTGATCATTCCATTGTCGCTGGCCAATAAAATGAGTGCTGTTAATGCGGCAGTTTTAATGCTGTAGAATTCGGGATAACCAAATGAGAAAAAGAAAATGGCTGGTAATAGAATAAGACCTAAAGCAATGTTTAAACCAACACTTTTTGCTGCTTGCCCCAAGCTTGTAGGGTTTCGAATCTCAAACAACTCTAATAGGCTATTGATGACGATTAAAGGGAAAAAGAATGAACCAGATATTTCTTGAATATCAAACCACCTAATGCCAATATCAACCCCAGCTTTAGTTACGGCTTCAGAAATTAAAAACCCAGCAAGTAATAAAATGCCATTTCGCCAAAAGATTGGTAACCACTCTCGTTTTACAAATTGTTGAATGAGCAGGTAAATAGCCAAAGTTCCAATTAACGATAGCCACATGTGTTAGTACTTTAACGATTTTCCATTCTCCACTAAAAGGCGAATTCCTTCTTTCCAATTTGGCAGTGCATCACCTTCATAGGTATAGGTCTTTATCTCCCTGGCCATTTTAGAAGATTTTTTCATGGCTTTTTGATGGGCTCCAGAATGGGCGAAATTTTTAAGGTCCTCTTCATTCTTCCAAAGGGTCATGGTGTAATGTTTTTTGCCCATTCCTTTTTTCTTAAAGTCTACATAGTCTACATTTTTTAGTTGTTTAACAATACCAAATGCAGTGGCAGAGAGCGTAAAAAATTTCCAATAAGATTTCAATTCAATGGAGGTTATGGTAATTTTCATAGCGGGATTCTAAAGAATTGTTCTAAAATAAGAAGCAAAAGAAAATGGAATGGGTTAATGCTTACATTTCCGATGAATAAATCCCTACCAAACTCATGCAGGTTAAATCATTAAAGCTTCTTTTCTTTTTTCTAATTGTAGCAAATCTTCCAATCCAAGCACAACAATATCCAGATGTTTGGATAGATGTTTCTGTTGGTGAGGATGTCAAGATTGTGAATGATATCTCAGTGTATTTTCAGAAATCGTCCAAATTAGACTCCAATGGAAATCCAACGATTGACGCAATACCTTCCTATAGAACTATGTACCGATTTGACAAGGAAGGAAATCAAATTTCTGAAACTCTATATAAGGATTATTTCTATTTACAAGAAAACTGGACAGCCTCTTATGAGGAAGGTTTAATGACCGAGAAAGTAATTTATGGCGGAGATAGCCTTCCTAACAAGAAGATCGTTTTTACCTACGACAGCAAAAATCAATTGACCAGAAGAGAGACTTTCATAAACAAAGAGGCGGCAGCATCAAGATTGAATAAACACGATGTTCAAGGTATGATGCAATTTATCAGCCTTATGAAACAAACAAGTGCCTATGATTCATTAGCATATGATGAAAAGGGAAACTTGATCGCAGAGTACGCCTATAGAAATGGAAACAATTGGCGTACGAAAACATGGGACTATACCTATGGCAAAAAGGATAGAGTTCTTACGAAATCTTCTAAAGTCAACGGAAAAGAAATGAGAAAATGGACCCATACCTATGATAAAAAAGGCAGAGAGCAAGAGCGGACGAGAATAGGTTATGGGAATTTTGAGTGGAGGTCTAGGTATAAATACGATGAGTTGGGTAATGTCATAGAAGAATCAAAATTCACAGAAGCGGATGCTTTTAAGGATCGGTGGGAGTACGTTTACGATGAAGAAAATCTGCTAGTTGAGCGCAATCAATACAATGTTGATGGAGTCAAGCAAGCCAGTTATTCTTATGACTATGATGAAAAGGGAAACTGGACGATGAGAACGGTTTTTTTACAAGAGGAAATGAAATCTGCCAGGGTTCGTGTTATGGAATATTTTGAATAATCAACGCATGTTTCTTCTCTCTTAAATTCTAAAATACGTAGTAGGTTAAATACGAAACCTTGCGTATAGTGTTTAAAATGAGCAATTCTCAATTTTGAGTATAACTTAAAATCAGAACTGCCATGACACGAATTTCAGTGTTTTTATTGCTCTTGTTTTTTTCAATTTCTTCAGTTTTTGCGCAAGAGATAGCACTCCAAAAAACACACCCTGTTTCTAAAGACGACAAAAAAGGGTACATCCAAACCATTGATGCGAATGATGATGCAGGCGAGATATATGTGGTTTACAGAATAAACGATGGAAAAAAGAATGTCACTTTTCACACCTACACATTCGATCTTGATTTTAACCTAAAAGGCGATGAGCTTGAAACGTATGAATACGAGAAGGTGCCTAAAGAAAAGCAACCTAAAAAGTATGAAGGTGACTATTTTGAAATAGAAGGTTTACATGTTGAGCCTACAATGATGTATGCTACCGTACTCAAGAAAAAGGTTACAAAATACCGATGGAGCTGGTGGCAACTGGGATAAGTCATCAACACGAAGGTAGAGGGTAAGCTGAAGATAAAATCAGAGAACGATAAGAAATACCATTACTACGCCCATGTAGATTTTGATCGTGAAGGAACAGCCATGATCTTGGGTGGAGAGAAGCAAGCAGCTACCAAAGACCCATATTCGCATCAAAAGAATTTTGAGGTGATGAAGTACAACATCAAGCTCGAAAAATTAGGCGGTGATAAAATCACTTTTGATCACCCACATGAATTAGTTCAGGAATATCATGTTTATGGAGATAATGAATACGGAATGGATTGGGTTCTGGTATTTGCACCATTTAAAGCCAAAAACAATACAGGTCCAAAAGTTCATGCATCCGATGCCACAAAATATACCCTTGTTAGAGTCTCACCCACAGCCAAAGTAGTAGAAAAGTTCACCTTTAATTCACCAAATAGTATATGGCGCATTGACCAGATCTATAAAAGCAAAGAAGGGCGTCTGGTTATGTTTGGTCCAAGCAACGAAAACACCAAAGACTATTTCCAGAACCGGATGTTGTATGCAGATAAGAAATTCAAGAATTTTCAAGTAGGCTCCTTTAGAGATGGTCAATCAGAATTCATTAGTGTAACCCACATAGACGAATTTGAAGAGAAAATGAAGAATGCCCCAGACGGAAAAAAAGGAACGGCCTATAAAGGCAAGAAGTTTAAGGCAAACAAGATGTTCTATGCTCCCAATGGTGACCTTTTCGTAACAGGCCAACAATACAATCCTAAAGATGGGAAGTACCAAGACATCAACATCTTTCATTTCGACAAGCAGGGTACTTTAAAGGCGCAATATGCCATGAATAAAAAGTATGCTACACTCACTTTAGATGAACAAATGTTCCGCTTTAGCGAAGACAAGAAATATGCCTACTGGATTTATTTTGATGTGGTAGGAGAACAGCCGGTTAAAGAAGGAGATCTAGTGATTAACAAACCATTAGTGATGCCAAAAGTTGGAAAATTAAACATGTCTTCTGGTGAGTTTGAGGGCTATCTAGAAGCAGGAGAAGGCGACTTCTATTGCCATCCATTTGTTTTGAACTTCTTGGAATATACCAGCACAGGTTCTATCAATTTTATGGGCGAGGATAAGAAAGGAAAAGAACTTTGGTTCGCGAGATTACCAATCAACTAAACATAGAATACCAATAGCAGTGGCACTTTAGGTGCCGCTCTTTTCTTATTACTCATGAAATACTTTGTAGCCATAATTGCTTGCGGGTTCTCTCTGTTCTCAATTGCTCAGGAATATCAAGGACACATTGATGCTGGGGTAAAAGCTTATGTTGCTGAAGACTATGTTGAAGCCGAAAATCATTTTCAAAAAGTCATAGACCTTACGAATGACCAATATTTCGCATGGGCGGGAAGAGGGTTCTCTCGCTTGATGCAAGGGAATGCTGCATCTTCACAAAATGATTTTGTAAATGCCTATTGGATTGAGAATGGAGAAGCAGTAAGCCTGCATGGTTTAGCTTTTTCAACGCTTGTTTTAAGAAAAGATCAGCGAAAGGCAGAAGAATTAATGCGCCTAGCCGTTCGTCTTTGGAAGGCAGAATCAGACCTGAATGACTTTGTGGATGACTGTGCGAATATTGAAAAAGTGTATGGCTCAGGATTAACAGATGAATTAGAGAAATATGCCAAGGGCCAATTTGAACAAATGCGTAGAGGAGCGGCAACGGCAAAACTGAACACCGATTTCTTTTCCACCTTAGAGTCATTTCAATCAGGTGAAATAAAAGAGAGCATCGAGAAGTTTGACGAGATCATCGAAGGTATGCTTAAGTTCGATCCTCCGCTCGAAGACAATTATGTTGAAGTCTGCAATGCATTGAGTTATTACATGGAAACTGTGGGTGAATGGGATAAAGCCTTAGAGTACGCTGAAAAGGGCTATAACCTCATTCAAGAAAAAAGGTTGAACTCTCCCTATTATGAAACGCTCTTGTTAATCAAGATGTGCAACCAGTACAACTTTTTTGGACAAAGTGAAAAGGTTTTGGCACTGACTTCAAAGCGCAAGTTTATGACAGACTTGAATCCCGGTTTATACAATCGCGGAGACTTGATGAATGTTCGCCTACAGGCATTTGGAAACAAGTATGTGAATACCATGCAATTGAGCGAAAAGCAAGATTATTATAAAGAAGCCAATTCGTTGCTAGCGTTGAGTGAATCCATAAAATTCAGTCCAGACTATTATGCTTGTATGGCCAATATTGAATTGATGAAGATGCATTTAGGCACCACCAATTACAGCCATCGTAAACAAGGTATGGTCTATGGTGAGCGTGCAAAAGAACTGGCTATAAAAAATGACTACGAGTCTAAGCTGAACATCATTGCTGGAAATTTGGCTATTGCATATTTCCAGGATGGTCAGCATGACAAGGCAAAATCTATTTCTATAGAAATAGCCAAGAAAGAGCAAGAATTAGGTGATTGGAGAAATGCGAACATAACATTGACTAATCTAGGGGCAATGTATCTTTTTGACAATCAACTTCAGCAGGCAATACCACCACTGCAAGAAGCTGTAAGCATTGTTGAATCGCAAAGAGCATCCATTCCGCTTTCAAAGCGAATGGACTTCATGAACTTAGAATCGAGCTCTTATAGCTTTCTTAATCAAGCATTGGCTCGAGCAGGAAAATCAGAAGAATTATACAAATCGTTAGAACGGTCTCGGGGACGCGTATTGGCCGAACGGATAAATTCCGGAGGGCTTAACATTCCTGAATTATCATGGGTGCAGGAAAGCCTAAATCCCGGAGAGGCAGTTTTGATGTTTAGCGTTACCGAACCCGGGGCCGTTGCGATTTGTGTGATCACTAAGGAGCAGGTTAAAAGTACTTATCATCACGACCCTCAATTCATCGATGACTTAAAAAGACATTTTGCTCAAGCTTATCAAATTGCTTTAAATCTGGACAAAGATCGCAGTGGACTGTTCAATCCATTTGAGGCAGAGGGATTAGGCGAAATAGGTGAGGTGACCTCTGTGCTTCGTCATCTTTTACAAGATGGGAAAAGCACCATGGGAGTTCAAGCCAATGTGAAAACCGATTTGCTTAAATCCTTCTATCAATATCTGATTAAACCTATAGAACCTTATTTATCAGGTGTTAATAGCCTCATCATTTGTCCGGATAATTTCTTGGGTTTCATTCCATTTGAAGCTTTGGTGAATTACAAAGGTCAGTACTTGATACAATCGTATAATGTAAAATATGTTCCCAGTCTTTCTGTATACAAAGCTGTTTTAAATCGCAACTATTCTAAGAGTAGGAAAAATATGATTGCTTTTGGTGGAGCTACTTATTCTCCCTATCAGAGCAGCGCAAATTTGGCTCGAGATCGGTATTCGTTTCAGAATCTGTTATTGGATGTTGAGAAGACCATTGAGCGAAATAGATCTCAACGCAACAATTATGCAGCACTGGGAGTTACTGGTAAATCTTGGAGCTATTTACCTGGTACTTTAACCGAAGTGAACAAAATTGCAGAGATTGTTGAAGGTGTAGAAATCTTTCGAAATGCTGATTTTTCAGAGAAAAAAATTAAAGGTTATTCGCGCTCTGGACAATTGAAAAATTATCAAGTAGTTCATTTAGCCACGCATGGCATGGTTGTACCTACTATTCCTGAACTCAGCACTGTGGTAACCACTCTCAATGCAAATGAAACTGATCGCGAAGACGGTTATTTAAATCAAGTTGAATTGGCTCAGTTAGAATTGAATGCAGATTTCGTAGCCCTCAGTGCTTGTGAAACAGGTTTAGGTAAGGTCTATGCGGGAGAAGGGATTTCAGGGTTGATGCAAAGTTTATTCGTAGCTGGGGCGAATGGGATGTCTGTTTCACTTTGGGCAGTGAGTGATCAAGGAACAATGTATTTTATGACAGGGCTATATGACCTAGTATTTAACAAGGAGTATAGCTATGCCGATGGAATGAATGAGATGAAAAGAAGATTTATACGTGGGGATTATGGAGCTACTTTTCAGCACCCCAATTATTGGGCTCCCTACGTGTATTATGGGAAGTAGATTGGTCATTCGGATTTTGGTTTGAAAAGATGTAACTTGTGTAAAAATCAACGAGTTATGAAAAAAGTTAGACTATTTTCCAAAATGTTCTTGGCAGTACTCGTTTTGATAGGCTGTACAAAAACATATGAAAAAACCGATTTGCCTGAGGCAGCCAGACTTCAGTTAGAAACCTCCATTGATGTTTGGAATTCCGAATTTGGAACCGACTTTAAGATTACCGATTGGACGTATAAAGGACCGCTACAAGATGCATCAGCAGCAGAATCTTTAGCTGATGCATTAAGTGACGAAACTACCAACATGTTTCCGAGTATTGATTTTGGAGATACAACTATTCCTACGGTAGATTTGATAAAGATTACAGACGATCCATCCATTTCTGCTTCAACTATTGCCAGCTGGAAAGACAGTACTAAGGCAGCAATAAAAGAAAAAATGCATCAGGTAGAATTGAGTTGGGAGAAAGGTGGGTCTACGTTCACTTCGACAGTGGTATTAGATGATGTGTCTATGGTATACGATAATATTTTGATGAATGCTTCAGGTGTTAGACCTTCTAATTCGTGTTTTAGCTATAAAATGTGGTGGATTTGGGAAGGCAGTGATCCTGCGAATTGGACAAGAGGTAAGATCTATGCGAATGTCACTCCAACTTGTAATAACCAAGGAATACCCATTTCTTGTAATGAAGATTGCACTGCATTTATGACTGCGGGGGCAGCCAAGATTAATTGTACTTCAAAGATTGTAGATAATTGTTGTGTCACCAAGTATTCTTGGGCTTGGGCATGTGGATTTAAAAGTGTGAAAGTCGCAACAGATGGGTTTACAGTTGAGGTAACAGGGTATATAGGTTCCTCTGGATCTGGTAACGGTGGTTGTACACGCTGTTGCGAGGTGAGACCATAAAGCAATAAAGAGGACTTCGTGTCCTCTTTTTTATTCTTTCAACAAAACTGAATTTATTATTTGTTCATAATCACACCAATCTGGTTCTTCATCAGCGTGAGCTCTAATTCCAAAAACAAAATGAAAGATTTTGTCGTGTTTCTTGCTCATCACTTTGAGTTCGTTGCGCCAAAACACCGTATCTTCTTCATCCTGAAATAGATCGTTTCTAGTCAGTAAAATAGTGGTGTGGTCTTTAAACTTCAACCGATGGTAACGCACATAGTTAACATTAGGGTTCTTTGAGAAATACATCACCTTATAAGGCAAAATGGAGACCCGTAAGTTTAGGCCTGCATCTTCACCTGTTCCTTCAAATCGAGTTGTTCCTTCTTCATCATGTTCTTCCCAATGTTGAGGAATTGAAATGTTATAAGAAGTGTTTAAGAAAGAATTCATGCTCTGTTCATCCACAGCAGCACATTCTTCAAATAGAAGTTTATTAACAGTTAGAGATTCTTGGTTTGAGCATTGTAGGAATGCAATGCATACCGTGCCAATGCAAAGAAGTTTTAAAATAGCTTTGGTCATACTTTTTTCTTTAACGTAGGTCTTTGGGTTATTTCATGAAAGCAAATAGAATCTTCTGCATAGTAATGAAAAACCATGCTCTTTCTTGTAATCTCTGGATTGGTTTGGGGTTCACCTCCATGAAGAAGGTTTGCATGCCAAATAAGGATATCTCCTTTTTTAGCGAGAAAGATCTGTTTTTCAACTCCGCTTTCCTTTACTACATCTTCTATCTTATCTTCATAATGATTGTACAGTTTGTCTCCCAATTTTATTGAATTCCCTACATTTCCATAATCTGCATTGAGGACGTAGGGCAACTTATGTGTCCCTGGATAATAATGTAAAGGGCCACTATCAGCCGAGATATCTTCTAATGCAACCCATACAGCAATTAAATTTCCATAAGGAAAAGTTGTCATGTGAATGGTGTCTGAATGTGTGCGCTGTTGACTTCCTGTTAAAAAGTTGATGCTTTGAAAAAGTCCAACTTTCTTATGGAGTAAAAAGCTCAAAATGTCAATCAATTTTTCATGTTCACCAGCAGATTTTAACACTTGAGATTTATGAATAGCAAACATGATCTTGTTTTGGTAGCGCCAATTAGCTTCTTTACTATCTATAAGTTTGTCGACTTCAGCGTTAAACTGATCGATTTCTTCTCCAGAAAAGAAAGATCTCAGAATTGCATAACCATTGTCACTCCAAGCCAACAAAGCCTTTTGAGTATCGGCATCAAAATGCTCAAATTGCGGTTGCTTTGGCATTTCAGTCTTAGAATCCAATTTGTCGTATAAATTCTGTGGGCTTTCTATACTCTTAAAATCCTCTGATGAGATGGGGGAGTAGTACTTTTTATGCAACCCGTATTTTTTGTAGAGCGGAAGATTATGTTCTAGTTCTTCTTTTTTCAAGAAGTTATAGGCCATATAAGGCAGCTTGTATTTTTTTATGAAATCGAACATGGGTTATAGATTCTGGATTTCTTTTAGAATGTAGCATTAATAGAATGCCTTAAAGGCTATCCTTGACTACAAATCTAATTGCTTTAAGCCTTAATGATGAAATTCAACAGTGTAGATTTTAGATGATGAACGATAGTTTATGCCAGAGTGAAGTCAATTTGAATTTATAATTCAAAATGGTTAAGTGCTTATTATTAATATTGGCGTTTCAAAGTCTAATATTTATATGATTGATTTTCATCCTGTTAAACAAGCCGATCCCGCTTCGATGTACACCGTGATGATTCCAAGTTGGAATAATCTTGGTTATTTGAAAAAATGTGTAGAAAGCATTGAAAAGAATTCTGTTGTTCCTCACGAGATCGTTATCCATATTAATGAAGGCAGCGATGGTACTTTAGAATGGGTGAAAGAATCTGGAATAAGCTATGCGCACTCGAAAGAGAACGTGGGTATTTGCTTTGCGTTGAATGGTTTAAGAAATCTAATCCATACACCTTATATGGTGTATATGAACGATGATATGTACGTTTTGCCTGAATGGGACAAGCATTTGATGGATGCAATAAACAACAGGCAAGATGATCTGTTCTTTTATTCTTCTACCATGATTGAACCTGCTGATACGGGTAACCCTTGCGTTATTGCACCATTAGACTTTGGAACAGAGTTGGATCAATTTGATGAAAAAGGACTCATTGAAGCTTCTGAAAAGCAGGAAAAAGAAAATTGGAGTGGTGCCACTTGGCCTCCTAATATAGTTTCCACACGCATGTGGGATTTAGTGGGTGGTTATAGTGTAGAGCTCAGCCCGGGGATGTATTCCGATCCTGATTTTAGTAAGAAATTGTGGCAATTTGGGGTTCGTGATTTTCAAGGAATTGGAAAGAGTAGGGTATATCATTTTATGAGCAAAAGCACCTTAAGGATAAAGAAGAATAATGGGAGAAGCCAATTTTTAAATAAGTGGAAAATGTCTTCTTCAACGTTTATGAAAGGCTATCTAAAATGGGGTGAGAAGGTTCAGAATCTAGAAGATGTAAAGACTAAAAAGATTGAAAAAATGCTTTTAAAAGATAGCGTAAAACTATTCTTAAGAAAGTAAAGATGGCTATGAAGATCTCTGGTGCGGTAATTACATTCAATGAAGAAGAGAACCTAGATAGGTGTTTAAATTCGTTAAAAGATGTATGTGATGAAATCGTGATCATAGATTCATTTTCAACCGACAATACTCAAG
>JAOARK010000368.1 GCA_025210575.1 Schleiferiaceae bacterium | reverse complement strand
CTTTACGCTGGCCTTGTAACTATCAATTACATTGATTTCAACAGAACCCACTTGTTTTTTGTCCTGGTCTTCTCCTTGAGCATAAACACCCACTGAAGCAAATACAAACGCTGCAATTATTAACTTCTTCATGATTCTAGTTTTGTGGGTTTTCATTTTCACTTTCCTGCTGTTCATTTTCATAAGGTGTTTCCTCGGGCTCTTCAGGATTCTCTTCATTTCCACCACCTTCAATGTCAATTTGATTGATGTCCTCTTCGCGCTGTTCTTGCTCTAGCTTTTTCTTCTCTTCAACGCGTCTTATTTCTTCTTTTAAGTCTTTGGCTTGTGCAACTATCTCTTCTGAATATTGCTCTTCTATAATGAAGTCAAGTGTGTAATTCGCCTGGAAAGCATCATCCAAATTCCAGTAGTTGTCGGCTAAAAGCAATAACGCCTTGTAACGCCACTCCTTATAAGAAGGTAAATTCTCGATCATCCAGAATACTGAAGCGTTCGAACTATCATATAAGCCTGTGGCATTCTCAAAGTAGGCCACGTAATAAGCAGCCTCTGCTTTTGGAGCACCCTGAGCTTTCTCCTTCAGCTCAGTGTAGGCTTGCCATGCTTTATCTTGATCTTCTAATGCCAAGTAGCCTCTAGCCCTTAATACCATTGCTTCATTTCTTATTTCAGGGGCAAACTTGTCATCAGCCAAAATGATATCTGCATATTGCACCACCTTGTTATGATTTTTAAGATGCTCTGCCGATCTCAAGATTCCCACATAGGCATCTCTTAAGCGGTTTACTTCTTCCGCCCATGAGGCCAATTGCTCGTAGTATTTTAATGCTTCTTCATAGTCCTCAGCATCATAATTCAAACCTGCCAATTTCACTAAAGAGCGCTCTGAGTATTCACTTTTAGGTAAAGCTACTACTGCCTTGTATGCTTCTTCTGCCAAATCGTCTTTATGCTGACTGTAAGCACAATCGGCTAACAAGTAATTCGACTTTAACACAAAATAGCCTTCAGGGAATTTTTTGAGGTAACCCTGAAATCCGCTTATTGCATTATCACAGTCGTTCATGCTGTAATAATCAAATGCTGATGCATACATCGTGCTGTCTAAGGTGGCCTTTTTGATGTCTGCAAAATCAATTTCGCCTACCCAATCCACATATTCTTCAATTCTATTGGCTTTAGCGAAAACCAATTTGGCAAAAGAAATGGCTTCATTTGCTTCAGCCGTTGCAGGATATTCTTCTACCACTTTTTTCAAGCTATTGATCGATGCATCATATTCCCCTTTGTTTCGGTGAATAACCCCAACATTCAATAAGGCACGAGCAGCATATTTTGAATTTGGATAATTTTTCAAGAAGGTATTGAAGGCTCCAATCGCTTCTTGATTCTTGTCCATTTTTAAATAGGTACTTCCCAATTCAAATTGAGACTCTATACGGTAATTGGAATTAGGGTAAACCGATAATAGATTGTTCAAAGCCTTTACCTTCTGAAGGTTGTTCTTATTCAAACCTTGACACACGGCATATTGGAATTGCGCATAGGCACCATCGGTCTTCTTCGACCCTGCCAAACGCTCATAGTATTTTATGGCCGAAGGGTATTTAGACGTCATAAAGTAGCAATCACCTAAGCGAAGGGAAGCATCATCCTTCAGTCTACCCTGCTCTTTTTGCTTGTCGTAAAACAGTCTAAATGATGTGGCGGCCGCATCATAATTCTCTAACATAAAATGATTGTACCCTTTATTGTAATGCGCTTGCTGATACTCACTCAGATTAGAACTTCCAGGTGTAGCTTGAAAAGCGTCTAGCATTTCCAAAGATTCTTTGTACTTCTTTTGCTTGAAAAGCGCTTCACTCTTCCAGTACCTAGCTAGACCTAAATAAGTACCATTAATAGGATACTTCATAGACTCATCAAATAAACCAATGGCATCATCTAATTTTAGGCTATTGTAGTATTCTACACCTCTGAAGTAAGCCACTTTTTGATAAGCCATTCTCATATCTGCTGAATTCAATCCCGCTTCTGAAATCGCTTTTAGTGCGTTATCATAATCCTTAGTGGTGATGTACAAATTAGCCAGATAGCGGTTGGCATCACTCTTATTAACCGAGTTCGGGTATTCTTTCAGGAATCGTTGTAACGCTTTAATGGCATCCTCATATGGGTTAGCCATTTCATAATTCAATTTGGCGTAATTGAAAGAAGCGTCTTCAACAATTTTCTCATCACCTTTCTTGATCTCAGCTGCAGCTTTGAAAGCCGCCATCGCTTCATTTTTATTCCCCGTTTTTAAGTAACAATCACCAAGGTGGTAATACGCATTTTGAGCGTTTTTCCCTTTACCTCCAGTAATTTTGTTAAAAGATTGAATAGCCTTATCGTATTGCTTCTGTTTGTAATAGCAATAACCCATGGTATAATGACTCGCCTGATTCATCTTACCACCATTTTGGCGATGCATTTCAAAATATTGAAGCGCATTTTTATAATCTCCTTTTTGGAAATAAGCCTCACCAACCAATTTAGAAATCTCGGCTACTCTCTTGTTCTCGCTTTTATTAACCAGCTTTTCTCCTACCTCTAAAAGCGCATCTATATCTCCAGTTTGGTAATAGATCTGTGCTAAATAGTAAGGCACTATTGCCCCGAAAGATTTGTCAGATAAAAGCGGTTCAAAATTTTCTAAAGCCGTTGTATAGTTAGAATCGGCATAAGCGATATGCGCGTAATAGTATTTTGCAGAATTTGAGTATTTCCCTTTTTTATCCTTAATCTGATAAAATTGATCAGATGCTCCATGAAAATCTTTTTTGGAAAAGAAAGAGTAACCCAGCTTAAAATGGTAAGCATGACGTTGCTCCTCATTCAGGTCTTTAGGGTCAATCTTTTGAAGCCATTCACTACTCTTTTTGTACTTGCGTGTTACAAACATGAAGTCTGCCGTTTCCCACATGGCCTCATCTACTCTTGCACTTGTGGGGTGATTGTCTACAAAAGCGAGAACTAGATTTTCCGCATCCTTGTTCATCAAATAGACCGCACACATGGCTCTATGAAACTCTGCACCTACATAAATTTCATGCGTTTTATCAGGCGCATCCTGCATTACCTCTGTAAATCTATCGGCCGCAGCCCCATAGATCTCTTTTGTAAAAAGCTGTAAGCCTTCTTCGTATTTTTTAGATAATGATTGTTCCCACTGCCCCGTTTGAGCCATGACACTAAGGCTAAGCCAGAGTGTCAAAAAAGCTAATCTAGTCTTCATGAAGTTTTATGCTGTTTCGGGTAAAATTATTTCAAAAACAAGGCCTTCTCGAGTTAAATAAAGAGTTGTTATTAAAAGTGATGTGTTAATCACTATACCACTTTAAACGCAAATTCTAAGGCAAGATTATTGCCTTATACGGGAAGAGTATTTTATTTGTACTCTATCTTCTACCCGAATGGAACAAAACATTGCTTTTTTAAAAAACACAAGCATCTTTCAAAAAGAACACCTTGTTCTTACAGATGTTAACCTTGAATTAAAAAAAGGAGAATTTACTTATTTAATAGGTGAAACAGGATCAGGTAAATCGAGTTTACTCAAAACCTTGTACGGTGATCTTCCTTTAAAAAAGGGCGAAGGAAATATTTCTGGGTTCAACCTGAAGAACTTGAAAGAAAAGGAGATTCCCTTTTTGCGCAGAAAATTAGGTATCGTTTTTCAGGATTTTCAATTACTTACGGACAGAACAGTTCATGAAAATCTACTCTTTGTTTTAAAGGCCACAGGCTGGAAAGACAGCAAAAAGATGGAAGCTAAGATTAAGGAAGTACTTAAAAAAGTAGGTATGGATACGAAGGCTCATAAGATGCCTTTCCAAATTTCTGGAGGAGAACAGCAACGTGTTGCTATTGCTAGATCTTTATTAAATGACCCAGAATTGATTTTAGCAGACGAGCCTACGGGTAACCTTGACCCAAGTACGAGTGAAGAAATCATGATTTTGCTCAATGAAATCTGTAAAGCGGGGAAAACAATACTCATGGCAACACACGATTATTCATTGATCTTGAAATTTCCACATAGTACCATCAAGTGTGAGAAAGGCAAAGTGATTCAAGCCATGAAAACCACTTTATAATTTGACTAAAAAACCTTCCATATCCGTTCTTGTTGCCAACTTTGATTGGGACGTAACGGATTTAGTCACCACACTTCATAGACAGCTTACAGAAAGTTCGATTCCATTTGAGATCATTTGTTCAGACAATGCTGAAAACTCTTCAGTTTTTGAGAAAAACAACTTGCTGAACGATCTTGACAACACCTCATATCAACAAGAGTTGAATTTTGTGGGAAGGTCTCAAAATCGTAACCATATGGCCCATCAGGCGAAGCATGATTGGTTGCTCTTTCTGGATGCGGATTCTGCTATTTCTAACCCAAAATTTATAAGAACTTATTTAGACGAAGTTGACAATGCTCAAGTGGTTTGCGGAGGCACCGCTTATGGTGATAAACCCAATAGCAAAGAAGGCTTGTTGAGATGGACTTATGGCAAAGCTAGAGAAGAAATTTCAGCGGAAAAACGCAACAAAAAACCAAACCTTGGTTTCTCCTCATTCAATTTCATGATTTACAGAGAAGCCTTTGAAATGGTAAAATTCAGCAGTGAATTCGTGAAATACGGGCATGAAGACACCCTTCTTGGACAAGACCTTCAGAGACATGGATTTATCGTTAAACATATCAACAACCCATTGGTTCATTTAGGCTTAGATGAAGGAGAACAGTTTTTAGCTAAAAGCAGAGATGCCCTTCAAAACCTTAAGCAGCTTTTAGATGGTAACGCGTTAGACGAACAAAGTAAACTTGCAGCGCTCTACAATACAATTGGAAGGTACGGCCTTAAACCTGTTGCTAAAACAGCTTTTAAGATCTTCAGTAAACGATGGGAGCGAAACCTATTAGGAGATAGACCAAGTATGCGCGTTTTTGATGCCTATAAATTAGGCTACCTCTCAAGTCTTTAATCTTCTCCATCTGCTTCTTGAGCAGCATGTATTTTTTCTACGGTTTTCGTTGGCAGTACAAACAGGTCTTGTGTTTTGCAATTCCAAAAACTCTGGTATTTCTTGCTCACCACAACATGATGGGTCCACCCAGTGATTTTGCCATATAACATCAATGTACAGATGTCAGTGGCCGTCATATAATCTCCTGTTGTTTCATTATGGCTATGCATACTCGACTCTTGACCTTCTTTATACTCCATCCAGATAATGTTGTTGTGAAGTCGTTTTAAAGATTTTATCCCCCCTTTTTTATCAAAAGTTAAGAGATAATCATTGCCAAAAATCACCACACCACTTACATTCGGTCCGGTTAAATAGTACACTTTCTTTTCTTTTTTGGTGATGATCGGTATGATATTAAAAGAAGTGTTCTTATAATGCTTGAAGATCGTATCAGACTTTAAACGCTCTACCGCCCTATTTCTTAATGCGTAGTATTCTCGCTCCGTTTCAGAAAAAACACGCCTTTGTAAATTCACCGAAGCAATCTCAACCGAAAAAGAATCCTGAAAAGAAATTGTACCCAAAACCACGGGGTTTTCAGAGCGATTGTAAAAGATGCATCGAGATGAATCTGCATCTATATAACTGAAATAGCCCCCAATTTGATCTCTATCCGGAAAGGCTGCCAAAAAAGCATCGGTGCCATACCACGAAGTCATTTCTGATCGATACAACATTTTTCCTTCTTCGAGAAGCGCGGCTTGCTTTTTAGAGGATTGTGCTAAACCAAAAACGCTGAATATCAAAAAAGAGGCGGTCAAAAATCTTATCATGGGGTAAACATAAGGAATGCTGATTATTGCTAAAATGTGTATGCCACTTCAAATTGCATCTTTCTATTCAAGGAAGGATGGGTAAATTCGATCTTCTCAGCATGCAGGCATAAACGCCTATTAGGGTGCCCATATAAATTATCTCCGACCATAGGTACACCTAACCCTAAATGGTGCGCACAATGCACACGAAGTTGATGACTTCTTCCTGTAATAGGTTTTAGGTTAATAAGTGTTCTACCTTTCTTTTGTTGCAACACTTTAAAATGTGTAATCGCTTTTTTTCCATGCTTAAAATCGACCAATTGCATGGGGCGGTTATCAAAATCTACACGTAAAGGAAGTTCAATAGTTCCCCCTTCTTTTTCCACCAACCCATCCAACAAAGCCACATATTCTTTTTGAATTTCTCTTTGCTGAAACTGCTCTTGCAAATGTTTGTGGGTGTCTTTGTCCTTCGCAATGAGCATTAATCCCGAAGTATCTTGATCTAAACGGTGCACTACAATAGGTCCCGTTGCTTTTGGATACTTATCTGCCATTCGTTGATAAACAGAATCTTGAATGGTTTTACCCGGAACCGACAACAAGCCTTCTGGTTTATTAATTACGCAGAGATATTCGTCTTCGAAAATCGTTTCAATTTGCTTCCCTTCACCATAATTGGTCAACAACGGGTTGGATGCAACCTTTAACCCTTGAAGCATAAAGGTGAGAATCGGTTTGCACTTCCTTCTGCAGGCGGGATAAAATTCTTTGTGTTTTCTTACTCTCGATTCTGGTGCAGATCCCCACCAAAATTCGGCCAGAGCGATTGGTTCTAGCTTATGTTGAAAGGCATATTGAAACAACTTAGGCGCGGCACATTCGCCCGCTCCTGCTGGTGGAACATTAATTTCAGCATCTTCAAAAACTTGCTTTACGTTTTTGGTTTCGCCATGCGCATTGAAGAAAATATACTTCTCAAATATTTCCTCTTGTAATTGGGCAGAGCGTCTTTTCCGTTCCACTTTTAAAGCTGAAATTTCTTTTTGGTACGCTTTGAATTGCTCTTGAACTTGAGCGAGTTCTGCATTTTTTGCTCGAACAAATCGCTTTATAGCGTAGCCATCATCCTGACTTTCCTTCGCTAATTGGTTGAGGTGAATGTTGCGTTCTTCATCGCTTAAAGCGGAAAGTGTTTTGCGTTGATCTTTTCGAGCTTTTTTACGAAGCTTTAAACGCAGGCGCTCCTGCTCAATTTCCTGTTCAATTCTTTTTCTTGAATCCTCAGCTTGGATTTTGGACTGCTTGTACTCGACTGAATCAAGAATAGTTTTAATGTTTTTGCTTATGGCGTTGATCCCAGCCATTTCAGCAAAATCATCGCCTTTCGGCAATTGATAAACAGGAGGAACAAAAGGCAAGACTTCCAACTGTTTTTGCAGCTCTCCCGAGTAAGCGGCTATATAGCCCAGTTCGTCTTTATCATTCTCAACGACCAAAACTCCGAACATTCTGCCTTTTTCTTCTCCTTTTAAAAAAGGGAGTTTCTCTTCAATTTCTTTTTGCAGTAAGTGAGCGGCTTTTTGAGCACATGGATCAGGTTGATATAAAAAAGGATAAGCTATTTCCCCTGGTAGGTCATCACCCGAATTTGGAAGTTTATGAAACAATTTGTTTTTGATTACAGACGGCTGCAAATTAACCCCAAAATCCAACAACTCTCTCTATCATCCAATAGGCCGCGACCGAACCAATAGCATATGCCGATAGCTTCGGAATCCATTTTGGAACAATAATGATTCTATTGACGAGGACAGAAATGCCAAGAATAAAAAAGACAAACGCGAGTTGACCTAATTCAACGCCTATATTGAAAAAAGCTAATGCCCATGGAATCGCTTGCTGGGGTAAGCCAATTTCTGAAAGAGCCCCCGCAAATCCGAAGCCATGCAATAAGCCAAAACTAAATGCGACTAACCAAGGTTTCCTGCTCGTTAATGTCGCCTTTCCTTTTTGTAATTGTAAAATCTCTAAAGCCAGAAAAACAATACTTAAGGCAATAACTGCCTCAACAGGTGCTCCTGGAATAAACACCAAGCCCAAAGATGCTAGTGTAAGGGTAATACTATGAGCGATGGTAAATGCTGTAACCGTTTTAACAATTTTCCATTTTCCTTTGGAAATCATCACTAATGCCAAAACGAACAGTAAATGGTCAAAACCGAATAATATGTGTTCAACTCCTAAAATGGTATAAACTTTAACCACTTGCCAAGTGCTTGTTTTACCAGGAATGACATGTGCCGGAGAGTCAGGG
>JAOARK010000367.1 GCA_025210575.1 Schleiferiaceae bacterium | reverse complement strand
GGAATACGATGTAATCGTTTGCTGGATTTGGGAAAATATTCAATAACGAATGTTCAAGTTCTGGAATGCTAATGTGGTTGTCATTTCTTAAGCATACAGAACCTATAGTGTCAATAGCGCGAACGAATTTTATATCCATTTGCAGTTCAGAATAATTTCTGTCTTGGGTTCCAGCATGCCTTGATGCCACATGCGCATATGATAAATGAAGTGGGTCATTTGGAGAGAAATCAACAGGGTATGAAGACGCTACCATCCGAATGTCCACTGATCCATATGCAGGGTTATTGAACCAATTTAAGGCAGTGGAAGGTTCATTAATGCCATTGGTGTCAAAACTGTTTCCAGGATACAGAAAACGAGAGCTATAACCTGTGTCTTGAACATTGTATCCATCACCATTATTTAAACAATCAAATCCACAAGGGGTTTCTACTCTTAGTTTTTTACCATCCATCCAAAGCCCCAATAAATAGTAAAAATGGTCTATACTTAGAGAAGGGTTGCCTGTGCTGGGAGAAGAAACATTAAAGTAGTTAATGGTACTATTTAGAAGAGCCTCCTCGCGGTTATTTACTGATTCAGCAATACAGTTTCCATTGGCATCGCGAATTCCATCTATACATCCATCCCAATTGTTGTCTTTTCCATCTCCAATGTTAGAATCATACCCTTTGAGTTGCGTGATACCAAAGGCTGGTGGATTTACGCCAAAACCTGTTGGTCCATCATCAACAGTATCTGCATTATAGGCAAAGTAAGACTGTGTGTTAACATTTGTACCAACTAGGTCATCGTATCCGTTTCCAATATCCAGATCTACCCAATTCCCTACGACTATATCATTGAAAGTTTGAGTACCTGGATTAGAGATCTTGTAATCTGTAAATAGCACATTGTTCAATGTATTTTGAGTTTTAAACCCATAGATCATTAATTCGAAGTTGGCGTTGAACGAGGCGCCTAGACTCATAGCTCCGGTATTGTCATTATAGATTACATAAGCACAAACATCTCCTTTAATACAAGGGTAATCTCCTTGTAAAGGTTCGTAGATGCCATTCAGATTTTGATCTGTAAAAGGAGCCATGAACCTGGGTTCACCAAAAGCGGTATCGCCATGCGCAGGCCAGGTTAAAATAGCTTGGGGTATGATGGTAAACAGTCCTTGTCTAAAACTGTCGACTTGGGTTTTTCTCAGACTCCAAATTTTGTTGTACTTGTTGAATGCGTTAGGATCTTGAGATACGGGACCAGGTTCAAAGTCAACATTGCCCTGACGATAAGTCTGTGCGGCAATGTGTAATTGCCCACCGCCATCTACACCACCCATCCAAAGTTGGCTTGAGTAGTTTAAGTATTTGCCAGGAATAGAAGAATACTGTGTTTCTTCAACGGCTCCATCCGCATAAATAGTGGCGGTTAATCCGTTAAAGGCAATTTTTTTTGAGGCTGGTTGGCTAAACAAAAGGGTAGGGAGTAGCCCTCCCAAAATGAGCAATTGTTTTTTCATGATTGTGATGTTTTAGTTCTATGTATATAGACGCAATAATCTCTAGAAGGTTGGCTGACATTGGATTGCACCTTTTAAGACTTAACTCAAAATCATGAATTTCATTCTTTGAGAATCATAAAAAAAGCCCCGAAGGGCTTTTTTATTTTACAACAAATTTGAAGACTTCTTCATTTTCCAGGACTAAAGAGAATAACCCGGGTTCTAGGTCACCTACATAAACCGGAGAAGTACCATTAAAGCGAGCACTTTTTACAATCGACCCATTTAAAGAGTATATATCTCCCTTAAGAATGTCAAAATTGTTTTTCAGATGAATATTGTTGGCCGCTGGGTTGGGATACAGCACCAAGTCCATGCTTATTTCATTTGGTTGTCCAGACCATTTAATGGGTTCTGTAACCAACATGTCTTCGTCTCTAGACATGATGTATAGATCACCTTTGTGATAGTGCAAATCCAAAGGAGTATGCACCTGACAAACCTCAGTCAGTTGTGGGCTGATCTCTTTGATGTTAAATTTTACAATTCTATTTCCTCGTGTATTAGAAACATACATGTCATTTCCAATGAGTTCCAGACCATAAGGCCAATTCAAACCATCAGTTATAACATCTTGCACGGTATAAGCCGGGTCGTTGATGTTGAACTTTACAATTTTATTCTCTTGAGATAGATTCACATAAATCTCATCATCCACAAGGCACATGTCATTCGGTCCATCTAAGTTTTGTATGATAACTCTTGGGACCCAAGGTTTCGGTTTAGTAATATCGATGACCGATATTTTATCACCACCAAATTCTGAAATAAAGATCTGATTCTTCACTTTTACCATGGCAGAAGGTTGAGTAAGAATGCGCTCGTCAATAACCACTTGTGGTTGGCTTGAGTTGTTTACATCCACCAGTAACATTCGGTAAGGTGCATTTTGTTCTACCAGATATAGATTGTTGTAATCTGTTAAAAAGCCAACTAATTCACTTCCTTGAAATTGGATGTTTGGGCTTTTGAAACTCGACTTCTCGCTTAGGAGCGAAAGGTGTTCGTCATATGCAATGAATAATTTATCGCCAACAAAGGCAAAATCATTGCCGAGATGGTCATCAGCAAAGTATTCATTTTGACCAAAAGAGTAGGTGATGGCTAGCGCCAACAATAGAGTAATTACATTTTTCATAGTGTTTCATGTTAAGATTAAACAAAAAGCAGAAATCTGTAATTCGCAGCAGATTGCAGCATTTCATGGTTAAAAATGGTGCAGTTCAAAAACAGGTTCTGTAGTTATAACGTTAAAAATCAATGTTTTGGTTTGTTGATTTTTAAAATTTCTGTTTACTACATTTCTCAAAAATTAAGCCATGTATATAAAAGAGCTAGAAATAAGATGGTCTGATATTGACGCGAACAGACATGTCGCAAACTCCGCTTATGTCAATCTGCTTTCTCAAACCCGAATGAGTTTTTTAGAGAGCCATGGAATAACACAACGCTATTTTGCTGAGCACAACTTTGGTCCAGTGGTTTTTAATGAAGAATATCACTATATAAAAGAAGTGCATGCCGGTAGTATTATTAAGGCTAGTTTAGAGTTGTTGGCCAATAACAAAGACTATTCTCAAATCAAGTTCGCCCATTGTATTTTTAATCATAAAAATGAGTTGTGTGTCTATAGCGAAGCTTTCTTTGGATGGATGGATCTAAAAGCAAGAAAGCTGATAGCCCCGCCTCAAAAACTACTCGATTTAATCGATCACACTTCCCATGCAGACAATCATTATGAATTGCCTGAAGGTATTCATTTGAAAAATGAAAAGGTACCCTACGGGAAAGAGTTAGTGTAGATAAAAACCGTTTTTGTCAATGTATTCCCAAACTCCTTGAGGAAGCATTTGGCTAACGCTAACGCCATGTTTTATGCTTTTACGTATCAATGTTGAAGACAATTCAATCTCTGGGGCTTTGATGCGATGTACATTTTTGTATTCGT
>JAOARK010000366.1 GCA_025210575.1 Schleiferiaceae bacterium | reverse complement strand
TATAGAGAAAATGAAGGGTTTCAATGTGAAAAAGGCCTCTCAATAATTGAAGATGACGCTCATCATATTTGGTGTGCCTCTTTAGATGGGTTAGTCTGTTTTAACGATAATGGATTTGAGGGATTACCTTTTGTTGAAAATGCCATTGCTTATGTACCAAAAAATGATCATGATATTTGGGTGTATTCTAGTTTCAATGACGATGTTGTAAGATTTCAAGATGGAGATATGATCAATTACGACTTCAGTCAGAATTTTGAACATTCGCCTATCTCGATGTATGAAGACTCTAAGGGAAATACATGGTTTGGTAGTTTTAGCGGTAATGGGTTATTAAAATTTGATGGTGAATACACTTATGCTTATGATCACTCTTCAGGTTTGTCTAACCCTTGGGTTCCAACCATTGATGAGGATTTAGATGGAAATATTTGGTTGGGAACCTATGGAGGTGGAGCGGTAAAATTTGATGGGGAACTATTTCATATCTATGAAGCCAATTTGAATGACTTCTTCAACGAAACCTACCTATTCAGTCAAAGTATTATTTCTAACAAAACTACATCCGATGGATCGGTCTGGATGGGTGCGCAAGGTGGTTTGACCCAATTGAAAGATGGTAAGTATACTACTTATCGCACAGCGGATGGATTTCCATTAAAATATGTTACAGATATACAAGAGGCGCCTGGTGGAGGGGTGTTTGTTTCAGGTGAAGCAGGGGTATTTCATGTAAAGGATGATGAGGTAATAAACCTCACTACAAAGTATGGTTTTCCATTCACCGTTACGTACGCTGTTTTAATGGATGACCAAGGAAGCCTTTGGGCTAATGGTGGAAGTCAGCTAGCGGTGAGAAGAAAAGACGGTGTCGTAATGGTCTTCAATCGCCAGGATGGATTGCGAAGTGCACAGGAATGTTTTTTTACTCAAACGGATGATGGCACTATTTATATCGGTGGTACGCCTGGAAACGCCATAAACAGAGACAAGCTATTTAAACAAGATTTAGCAAAGAAGCCGTGCATAAGATTGTATAGTGTGATTGTATACGACCAACATTTCGGCTTTAGACAAGCCAAGGTGGCAGATACTTTATTGGAAGACTCTATAGAACATAGAAATTATGCCGGCATCCAATTCTCTGGGGTAAACGCTTTTACAGAGGTTCCTCAAAATCTGGTACTACCCTATAACATGAACGAATTGAATTTTGGGTTTAGCGGGTACGACTGGAGAGCTCAAGATAAGCTGGAATACAGCTATCGCCTTATCGGTGGAAATGACCAATGGTCAAGACCAGGCAAAGGACAAGAGGCTAAATACACCAATTTAGATTATGGCGATTACACCTTTGAGGTGAAAGTAAAGAACCGCTACGGGGTGTGGAGTGATGTTGAATCGTATTCCTTTGTAATTACCCCTCCTTGGTGGCACACTTGGTGGGCGCGCGCGCTGTACGTTGTGGCCTTATTACTTTCGGTTTTTGCTTATGTGCGATGGAGAACCGCAGCTTTGAAACAAAGACAAAAAGAGTTAGAGACCGAAGTAGAATTGGCCACCATTGACATTCGCAAGAAGAAAGACCAAATTGAAAAAGAAAAAGAACGTTCTGACGAATTATTGCTGAACATTTTACCTTCTGAAGTCGCAGATGAACTGAAAGAGAAAGGAAGTTCGGATGCCCGTTTAATGGATGAGGTGTCAGTATTATTTACAGATTTTAAAGGGTTTACCGCCATGTCAGAGAACTTAAGTCCAAAGCAATTGGTAGACGATCTACATGATTGTTTTTCTGCTTTTGACAAGATCTGTGAAAAGCATGGTATAGAAAAGATCAAAACCATTGGAGATGCTTATATGGCGGCAGCCGGAATACCAACAGCCAAAGAATCGCATGTGGAAGATGTAATTGAAGCGGCTCTTGAAATACGCGATTACATAGAACAGATGAAGAAGAAAAAGGCGGAGGCTGGCGAACTGTACTTTGAGATTCGCATTGGTGTGCATACTGGTCCTGTTGTGGCCGGTATTGTTGGGATTAAGAAATTTCAATACGACATCTGGGGTGATACTGTAAATACGGCTAGCCGCATGGAGAGTTCTGGTAGCCCCGGTAAAGTGAATATTAGCGACCCTGCTTATCAACTGATCAAGGATGATGCGCGCTTCACTTTTGAAGAAAGAGGGAAGGTCATGGCCAAAGGAAAAGGAGAGTTGACGATGTGGTTTGTAGAAAGAAAAGGAGAATAAATTTCTATGCGGAAGTCAGATTCTTGTTAAGGGGCTTCTTCTTTTTACCTTTCAATTCAAGAGCGGTATTTAATAGATGAATTTTAAGGATAAATACTCACCTTTCTAAGCGTATCCCCATCATTGGTGTAGATGACATAGGAGTCCCCAAGAAAATCTATGTTATCTAAAGCGTCTCTTGTGGTTTCTGTTGATCTGTAATCTGTATTACTTGAAAAGGGAAGAAAAGGAAATTCATACGCATGCTCTTTGATGAAGAGTCTTTTGTGAAGACCGTTTTTTGTTGGGTGCTCATCGTTGAATTCATTGATGAGCTGTTCTAGTTTTTTAGAGCTGTTTGGCGGATTCTCAACAAGACAGATTTGATTGACCTTTCCATCGCTGTATTCGGTCATATGTTCAAGTATGATAATGTTAGCGTTTGAAAAAGGTTTGAAATAGAGAAAAGAAAAGACTCCTAAAATCAATAACAAAATGGCAATTTTCTTTTTCATTGGGGTAAGAGTAATATTCGGTTTGGTGTTGTTTTTGATATGAGTCTAAGATTATTTACAGATTAAAACACTATTTGATTTTGTTTAAAACGAAGAGGAATCCATTTCTAATGAAACGGTATTGAATGAAATAAATTGGAAACAACACCAAACCGAATATTACAGGTAAGATCCCACCAAACCCATATGTCATACTCAAGACAAACCCTAAAAAATACTCGGGCAGGTAAATGGGAACAAAGAGGGCCAGAATAAATGTCATTAACATAAAGTACCCTGGCAATTCAGGTGCATTGTAAAAAAGTACGGTAACAACAGTCCCGAAGATAAAGGCACCGGTAAATCCATATATAGAAACTGAGTTCTGAGAATTCGAAGAATGTGCTTGCCTTTTTTGAATCAAGCTCAGCGCAATCCATGTGACCAAGGGCACGATTAAAACTCCCCACCAATTAGATATTTTGGGCATGTCTTTTCTGGCCAATAGATGGTGCGAAACAACACCGCCATTTAAATGTTCTATGATGAGTAGAGCTAGGACAAATAGAGCAACTACTAAAGTTCCAATAATTTTTGTTCTGGAATTTAAAGTCACTTTCATTATTGTTGATTTACATCGATTAAGAAGAGCATATGCCTTAAATAGTATCTACTAAAGTATCATTTTGCGGTCTCCATTCGCTCTGTAAATACTTGGGTTAAATAATGGCTAGCCTCTTCATAGTAAAAATAAACGGGAATAACTAGGCAAGAAGATCCCATCCTGCAAAGCCTATAACTGTATAAAACAAGTTGCTTAAAATATGAATCAGGATTGCCATTTTTAAAGAACCTGTTCGTATTAAGATCCAACCCCAGACAACGCTATATAAAAAGTACATGGGCCACAAGATCATTGGGCTATGACCAACGGTAAAAATTATGGAGGTGATCAATACAGCCGCCCATATAGGAATTTTCTTGGCGAGTGACGACTGTAAATATCCTCTAAATACAACCTCTTCCATAATAGGGCCAACCAATAAGGCGAGTAACAAAAAACCAAACATCTCAAGTGGACCACCATTTGTTTGGATGAAGCTGAACATCTTGGAGCCGCCCCCAATGATTCCTTCATAACCGTAAGCTGGTAAGATTAACGATCTATATATCCATGCTAAAAAGTGTGAAGACGCCAATGCGGCAAAAACCAACAGTAGGCCTGTACTTTTAGTGACCTTGCTTGGTTGAAGCCCTATCTCCAGATAGAACGGTTTTCCTGATCTACGGATATCCCACCAAAAGAGTGTTAGTACCAAAATGCCACTGAGCAGGGTAGACGCCAATCCTATGATCTCAATAGGCATCTGATGAGTAGGATTGGTCAACTTAAAGGCATAAGAGATTACGGTACCTGCAACAAGTTGACAAGCGTACATGGCTACGATAGCCAGAATTCCTCTCTTTATGGTGAGTTGCTGGGGTGCAGCTTCAGTTTCTGTCATAGCGTTTTAGTTCTGAAAAGTCACGAAGGACAGTATTCCTGGAATACGTTCGTATTCAATTTTATTCCATTGATTTATTGCAATACGTTGCCTTTTCGAAATCTCGAATATTGATGGAAATGATCGGCACATCCGGAAACATGGATTTCAGTTCTCTGACAATCTTTTCTGAGAGATTCTTCTTTTGGGCAACCGTTCTTCCTTCCATGATATTGCCGAAAATGTGAATGAAATCATCATCGGTGTTACCTACTATATAGTGTTCAAAAGGATTGATTCTCACTTTGATATCGCCCTTTGCAAATAGGCCAGTTGATTCTGCTGTATTATATACTTTTTGAATAATTTCTTTGGGTGATTTTAGTCTGATAATATTTTCAGAACAGTCCATTACAAAATGTGGCATACTTATTTTTTCTGAGTTTTGTTAAAGGATAAGCTCAACTGCATTCTAATGCAGTTTAAGATCTAATGTCGTTAGCGTTAATGGTTTCTATTATTTTATTTAAAGCAGTCTTGGCTTCTTTCATTACGGGCAAAAATGGCCATATATGAGGCATACCATTCCCCTCAATCACTTCAATGTTTACGTGGCTCTTCTTCATTTTTATTTCCGCTAATTTACCATCTGGGTACATAATGTCATTCTGGGCAAGAAATAAAGTGGTCGATGGAAATCCTTTAAATTTTCCATATAAAGGCGAAATGATTGGGTCTTTCAGATCGGTTTTTCCAGCACACATTTTTTTGGCACTGAGCACACCTCTTTTTGAAAGCATTGGATCGACTTTGTCTAGAGCTTCTATTTCTGGATTGGTAAGACTGGAGTCCATGACGGGCGAAACGAGAATTATTCTAGACGGTAATTCAACCTTTTTCAAAACCAACCGCTGCATCAATGCCGTGATCAATGTAGCGCCAACAGAGTCACCAATGATTGAAATTTGGTTTGCTGCATAGTTTTGTAAAGCAGAAAAGTAAATAAAGTCTATGTTCTCAGATATTTTCTCTATTTGGTTTTCTGGTGCCTTTGGGTAATCACACATCCAAATTTTATAATCTGATCTTTTTGCTATTTCTTTTAGGGTGTCCCAATGATGTTGAGCAGGTCCCGAAACGAATGCTCCCCCAGGAATAAAAAGGAGGAGCTTATGCGCATCTTTGTTCAACCCGATTTCGGTAATTGTAGAATCTAAAACTTTAAAGGTTTGTATAGTATTTTGCACAAAAAACCTGCCTTTAGGCATATGGATATCTTCTTTCCTGATTTGCTTATAGGCAATGGACGATTTGCTAAAATCCTTTTTTATGCCCTTTAGCTTTATAGCCAACATGGTTAGGTGAAACGTGAAACTTCTCATCCTCTGGTTTTAGATTTTTACATGAACTAGAAGCGATACCCAATTCTCAAGTGCATATTTAATTCCACTTCGCCTTTGTCTTCAGCATAGCCAGCGCGTTCGGCAAAAGTGTGACTGTATCCTACGCCAATACCGGCTTCATAGTTAAAGTGTTCCCCTAAATTTCTTCTAATTCCCCATGTAGGAATAATAGAAAAATCGGTTACCACAGGTGCATCGTCTGGATTAAAAAGAACAAACCAATCTGGGTGGTAGCTCGTTTTTATGGCGATAAAATCACCACTGTTGCCGTCTATGCTATTTGAATTCTCTAACCGCTTTTTGAGGTTATAATAAAACCTAGTCTCTACAACGATAACAGGCGTGAGTATAAACGGAGAATAGTAATCATCGTAATAAGTGGTTTCCCAAATACCGAAATCAAAACCGAGTTCTGTTCGCAGAGCGATCTTACTAGAAAGTCTAGCTTCGTTATAAACCCAGGCGCCTAGTACTCCCGTTTGTATTCCGAATGTTGATTTTTCTACACTTGCATCTTGAGATTTGGCAATAAACGTAAGTCCGAATATGGCCAAGGTTAAGAGTGTCTTTTTCATAAGTCAATAGTTTTTTTACTGTTTTAAAATTTCACAGCAAATGAACTTTGACTTTAGATTTTAGACAATACTCAAC
>JAOARK010000365.1 GCA_025210575.1 Schleiferiaceae bacterium | reverse complement strand
TATACTCACTAAAATTCCATCTTATATCACATTGGTCTGGATCAAAACCTTGCGATTTTATCGAATGAACAATTTGACTATAGCTCATATACCCATTTTCATACAGCATATCTTGAACATCCTGCACATCGCCAAAAAACTCCCCTTCAACTGTGAAGATCAGGTTAGCAACTACAAACTGCAATTCAGGTGATACTTGTAAACAATACTTAAAAGAGAAATATTGAACCGCCTTATCAGACTGACACGGTTCGAACCAAGAGCAGGATCCATTAGGGAAAATACGGCTGAATGATTCATCGAATAAAACAAAGCTCCATTCTGGTATAAATCGGATATACTTTTCAGAAAACTCACCTCCAAACATCCTTTGTATAACGCTATCAGCCTTTGGCTTTAACGCCTGAAATTGCCCTTCATTCTTACTTGTAGAGGCGCTTGATTTAATATATTCTCCTGAATCATAATCTCGAATTTCATTTATCTCACCCAGTGAAGAGTAATACCTCCATTTTCCAAATCGTCTTTTTGTATTTCCTTTTCTATATCGTCTGTAAAACCGGCCTTCCTCTCGAATACCAAGGGCATTAAAGTCAATACTATCTAAGGTGTAATCATATCCAGAAGGTAGAACACTATCGTATTTGGCATAATATTCCAGACCTCCAAGCCTATTCAATTTATGATAAACCTCGGTACACCTTTTATGATTGTGAATAACCACTTCTGAACTATCAGTAAACAATCTATTTGTATACCCAGATAGCAGACTTGGAAAAAAGACTAGAACTAGAATTTGAAATCTACTCATTTTCTATTGGTTTATTTAAAATACGCTTGCCTAACAATTCTGTAAAATAAAGAAGCACTAAACTTCCTAAAGCTATAGCTAAAGCTATTTCATGATAAAACAGAAAAAGAGAAATTCCAGCGGATAGAAAGTTTAAGAATCCAATCGTGCGCGCCCATGCATAGTGGATTTTAGTTTTCTTTAAAAAAGTGGTAATTAGAAAAATGATTTGAAATGGAGACCCCACAAAAAGAGAACCTGTAATCAAAACAAGTCCAAAAATTTCTGCATTACTCAGCAGTTTACCTTCCCAGTCTGCAAAAGCGGAATTGCTAGCCAATAGAAACAACATCAAAATTACATACGGACTGTATCGCAACATTTTAAGGTGCTTCATTGTTTGCAATATTCTGGGTTAGAATTACCTTTATTACATAAATCATGCCCATATGGAATCCATTTTTGAAACGCTTTTAACCTCCGAAGAAATACCCGAAGAACTCAAAGAACGTATGGGTGAACACGTTCGGATTCAGCATGTAAAAAAAGGAGATCTACTTCAAAGCCCAGGAGCGTTAAACCCGGGAGGTTTTTTTGTTCGTAAAGGCTTATTGCGATGTTATGTTCTAGACGAAAAAGGGAAAGAGCACATCTATATGTTCGCTCCTGCAGGTTGGGCAATTGGTGATGTTGAAGCACAAGCATTTGAGAAACCTTCTAGTTTTTATGTTGATGCACTGGAAGATTCAGAGATTATTGTAGCCATTGAAGGCATGCACAATAACTATTTTGAATCTTTATCGAATGAAGCCTTCCCTGGAGAAATGATGCGCTTAATGCGAAGAGTTGGCGTACTTCAGCGAAGAGTAATAATGCTGATGAGTGCAACGGCTAAAAAGCGCTATGACGCCTTTCTTAAAACGTACCCAGACATTGTGCAACGCGTACCACAAAAAATGATTGCTTCTTATTTAGGTATTACTCCAGAAGCCTTAAGTAAGATTAGAAAGGAGATGGTGAGTAAATAACTATTGCTTCTTATTCTCACATTTCATTTCTTAATCTAGATTAATTCTCTCCTCATTTTTCTGCCTGATGTTTGTACCCTCATTACAAAACAAGAAAAATGAAAATCAGAAGTATTGCATTAGGAATATTCGCAGGTCTTGCCTTTACAGCCTTTGGCCAGAATAACATAGATGCCAACCAGTCTAAAGTAAGTTTTGAAGTATCAAACATGAAAGTGAATACTGTTGAAGGACAGTTCACTGGAATGAAAGGCAACGTAAATGTTGTCAATAATCAGATAGTTAGCATTGATGTTTGCATTGATGCTGCTAGCGTAAATACCGACAACACCAAAAGAGATGAACACCTTCGAAACGAAGATTTTTTTGAAGTAGAAAAATATAAAGAGATCTGTTTTATCTCTCAAAAGATTACGAAGACCGAAGATGGGTTTATAGCCAACGGAACACTTGAAATGCATGGCGTTACCAAGTCAGTAAGTATTCCTCTAAGCTTAAATAATGGCGTGGTTACGGGTAAGTTCAGTATTGACCGTTACGATTTCGGTGTAGGAAGTGACGGTTCATTTTCTGTAGGTAGAGAAGTTGAACTAACCATTAATTGTGTTTTAACAAACAAAGAATCTTAACATTTTAAAGAATAGAATCATGAATAAGAAAATGAAAATTGGATTTTGGATCAGCACGGGATTATTGTCTGCAATGATGTTGCTATCTAGTGGAATGTACATTTTTAACCACGAAACCATAGCTGGATTATTTGAAAGCTATGGCTACCCAACTTATATCCTCTATCCTCTTGCGGCCTTAAAGATCTCGGGAATAGCGGTTTTATGGTTTGGACCCGCAAGAATAAAAGAATGGGCGTACGCTGGATTTTTCTTCAATTTTATATTGGCATTTTTTGCTCACAACAACATTGGAGATGGTGAACAAGGAGGAGCAGCCATGGCGTTGATCTTACTGATCTCTTCTTACTATTTCAACTATAAAAAAGAAAACACCCCAGTTGCAGTAGCCTAATTTTTGGCACGGTATTTTCTTAATAAATGAACAGGTGAGAAAGTTGCAAAACCGGTCACCACAACAATCATATATAAAACGCCAAAAGGTCTCTAACGAGACCTTTTTTTTATTTTTAATCTAAAGCCTTTTGAAGTTTTTTATTCATTTTTAAATGGTTTTCATATTCCTCTACCTTGAGTTTTAGATTGAAGTAATTCATAGTAACAATATTCTTGAATACAATAGTGTTGACAATTTCTGGCGGTTCATTTTGACCTATAAACAGGTAGTTCTCCATTACCATTTCGTTTAGGGCTTCAACTCGCTCCCATTCTATTTCTTCATAAAACACATAACTCTGATCGTTTTCATAATACTCAAAAAGGGCTTTGCGTTGTTTATTTTTTTTGATCATGGGGAGTTGTCCATTCGCTACTATCATCTTATAAGTAGTATTGGTACTCGAAAACTGAGCTACATTGTTCAGCAATTGATGTAGTTCAAAAACTGTCGCATTGGTTAACCCACCTTCTAAAACGATAGATGATAATTCTTCAAGCCTATCTTTTTTCTTTTTCTGTCTTTTTATCAGATCTTCTAGATCTTCCTCATCATCTTTCAGATCGGCTAGCAGTTCTTTATAAATGTATTTCTCCTGCTTTTTTGTTTTCTCAGTTTCTGTAATCTTCCCAAGTTGAAAGGCTATGGTTATACCCAAAATGACAATTAATAGATCGGTGAATTTATCTAAAACCCACCTTTTTTTGGATTGTGTCATGGTTTGACTTTTTGTTCAGGAAGACAAGATAGAACTTTTGCCTTTTTA
>JAOARK010000036.1 GCA_025210575.1 Schleiferiaceae bacterium | reverse complement strand
GTCTTTTAGTTTGTAGTATGTGCTTTCGCTGATGTTCACTTTTCCTACTTCTCCAGCAGATTCCATTCGGTTGGCGGTATTTACGGTGTCTCCCCAAATGTCGTATTGGAATTTCTTAATGCCTACAATACCGGCAACAACAGGTCCGGTGTTTACACCTATGCGGATATCAAAGTGCGGTTCGCCTTTGGCTTCTTTTTGAGCGGCCCAGTCTTTCATAAAGTCAGCTATTTCAAGCGCGGCTAACACCACATCTTTTACATGTGTTGGACTTGGTGTGGGCACCCCGCCTGCAGCCATGTAAGCATCTCCAATGGTTTTGATTTTTTCTACTCCGTGCTTTTCCATAATGTGGTCGAAAGCAGAAAAACATTCGTTAATGTCTTTTACCAAGGCTGAAGCGGTTACATTTTCCGACATTTCTGTAAAGCCTTCAAAGTCGGTAAATAAAACGGTGGTGTCTTCTATTAGTTTTGATTCTGCCGAACCTTTGGATTTGAGTTCTTGGGCGGTTTCTTCGGGGAGGATGTTTAGCAATAATTCATCACTTCGCTTTTTGCCTTTGTAGATAGATATAGCTAAAGCGATGATGAGAAGCAACCCAACTCCAGTAGCGGCCAGACCTACACGCTGTTGGCTGAGTTCTGCCTGTTGTTTTTCTATTTCTAAATCTTTGAGTTCTTCGGTTTTAGCAAACTCCAGAGAATCAGTCAATGCCTGTTTTTCATACTGGTATTTGTATTCGCTTCTAATTACTGCACGTTGATTGTCTTCATTGTCAATACTGTCTTGTAGGTTTATCAACACCTCATAGTACAGTAAGGCTTTCTTATTATCACCAAGTTTTTTGTATGACTTGTATAAAGTCTCAGCATCTTCTCTCAAACAAAACAAAGGGCAGTTATTCTCATGATACTTGTAAGATTCTAAGACTAAAGCAATTGCTTGTTGATAATTCCCTAATTGTGCATTGGAAGCCCCTAAACAAGATTTGGAAGATTGAATTTTGCTTTCGTTGTTCAATTCTTTTGCCAAACGAAGCATTTCTTTAGAATGGTCTAATGATTTTGCATATTGTTGACTTTTGTAGTGTAATGTCCAGTAATGCCAATGCCATTTAAATAATAAATCAATTTTTTCAAGTCCTTCAATCCCTGACCTGTCTATGATTTCTTTTTCATGAATAAGCATAGAATCGGCTTGGGCGTATTTTTTTTGAAAGGTGTAGACCAAACTTATGCTATTGCATAGATTGACTTGTGCGTAAATATTATCGGCATAGAATTCTTTCAATTCAATGTAATAATCTATAGCAACATCATACTCTTGAATGGCAAAATTTACTCTTGAGCGCTGATCTAAATAATTTGCATAAAGAGGGCTTGATTTATCATTAGGAACATATTTTTCATATTCGTCTAAATAGATCAGAGCTTGGTTGTAGTCTCTTTCAAAATAGATTACAGAGCTGATACACCAACCCAAACAAGTGAGAATATTACTAGTGTCACCATATTCGTAGGCATTTTGTAAAGCAAGTTTAAAGTGTTTTAATGTTGAGTCTTTGTTGTCATAAAACTGATAATAAACTTCACCCACTCTATTGTGTAAGTCAATGTTCAACTCTGTGTTATTGCATGAAATACTTCTATTTAAGCCAATATTGGCATAATAAATGGCGGAGTCTGGTTGTGTTTTGTTTTTCTTCGTCCAATTCAGTAGGCCGTAAACTTTTGGGTAGTAGTAACAAGGAGAGAGTTTGTTTGCAATTGGAGCAAACTCTTTACATAACCGCTCTAAGCTATCTAGGTCATTGTGATTCCAGATATAATAGTAATGGGCACGTGCACGCAGTGAATCAGATAAAGATTCGGTTTCCCAAATGGTCCATAACGAATCGAAAATGGCTTTTTGAGCATGAGTTTTATTGGAATTAAAAATGAAAACGCCCAAAAGGAGCACAGGTAGGATTTTGATTTTCATACGTTGGTGAATTAGGGATTGAAAAATAATAAACACCAACTGTTTAATAGTTAACTCTTTGTTTCAATTATTGAAACACAAAGTCAAGTTTGAAGATATATGTAAGATTTAGGCTACCTTTTTGAGTGGAATACGTTTACCCTTCTTCTTTTTCTTAATCTCAACAGCGTCAGAAATGTGATCTAAAATAGAGCCCGTAGCAGAGTAATATACTAATTGATATTACTAAGCAATGAAATTAAAACGCTTAGCATAAAGATCAGAAGGAAGTAGAATACGCCTAACTTGTTTGCTTTTCTTTCTTGTGAACGTATAGTATTTGACATTTTATCGGCTTTTGTTTTTAGGCAAATAACCCTGGCTATTGTTAATGCCAATAGACTTTAGTTTTAAGAAAGGGTGAACAATGTTGAATGCTACGAGATTCTAGTATTTGAGTTTTGAGCAAACCACATGTCCGTATGCTGAAGTTAGGAAGAAAGGCTAACGAAGTGCATCTCCGTCTCTCCCAATCCTTTTACTTCTTGCTTACCTCGAGATTCAAATTGAAAATCTTTGTTGTCTTTCAGAATTTTATACGTAGAACTAGAAATATTCACTTTACCAATCGCTCCATGGCTTTCCATGCGGCTGGCGGTATTTACGGTATCTCCCCAAATGTCATATTGAAACTTTTTAACACCTACAATTCCAGCAACTACGGGCCCGGTATGTATTCCTACACGCATATCAAAACTAGGCTGTCCTTTCGCTTCTTTTTCTGCTTTCCGCGTCAGCATAAATG
>JAOARK010000364.1 GCA_025210575.1 Schleiferiaceae bacterium | reverse complement strand
GTTCGGCTTATATTGTAATAACTGTAATCCTAAAAGGTCTAGCTTACCAACAATTTAAAAATGCATTAGATGAGCAGAATATTGTTTACTCCGAAATACAAACACGTCCATCACCTATGAACACTATTTTATGGAGTGCCAATGTAGATGTTGGTGATAAGTACCTTTTGGCCAATTATTCTTTTTTTGATTCGCAACCTATAACGTTCGATCCTTATGCTATGAACAATGATTTACTCGGGAACTGGAAAAAGGATGAGAATGTACAACGCATGATCGCTATTTCTGAAGGTTGGTATACCATACACAGTGAAAATGACACATTGTATTTTAATGATTTAAGATTTGGCACACTTGGTATTAAACCGCAATCGCAAGATTTTGTTTTTAAATACAGTATGGTTCTCAATGATAAAGGAGAAGTGGAGTTTACAGAACTTCCCAAAAAGCCAGAAGATGGAAAGCAATTGCTCATCGATCTCTGGAAAAGAATCCAAGGGAACTAGAGTACTAAAAACTCAAGATTGGTTAATTGTCTCGGCCTCTATGTAAATTCTATTTATGGAAGGAATAGCTTCGGTAATTTGAGATTCTATTACATCAATACTCGCTTCAATTTCATCGGCTGTTAAGCCATCCTTGAAATTAATATCCAGATTTAATAAAACTTCATTAGGCCCCAAATACATACTTAATGGAGGGTTGAAATCCAACACTTTATCGTCTGCTGATAAGATGGAGTGAATCTTCTGTAAGTCACTTTGCAGTAAACCTTCACCAACAAGTAATCCTTTACATTCCATGGCAAAAAACCAGGATACAGAGATCAAAAGAATCCCAATGAGGGTTGAGCCGATTCCATCAAAATACTGGATACCCGTAAGGTGACCGAGTAAAACACAAATTAGAGCAATAAGCAACCCCAGCACGGCTGCACCGTCTTCTATAACAATGGCAACTGTACTTGTGTCTTTACTCTCGCGAATAGCTTTCATTATTGGTTTATTGCCTCTGCTCAAGTTAAACTCTCTCATGGCAATTCTTAGAGCATTCCCCTCAATTATAATAGCAACACCTAAAACGGCATAGTTCCACACTAAATTCTCTAATGGTTTTGGATGAAGAATGTGATGAATTCCTTCGTAAAGGGCAATACCACCACCAAGAGCAAAAATGAGAATGGCTACTACAAAACTCCAGAAATAGATTTCCTTCCCATAGCCAAAAGGATGTTTTTGATCTGGCGGGAGTTTACTTCGTTTAATTCCAAATAAAAGAAGTACACCGTTTCCTGTATCAACCAAAGAGTGAATGCCTTCAGATAACATTGATGATGAACCTGTAAAAAATGAGGCAACAAACTTTGCAATTGCAATTAGAGTATTTGCGATGATCGCTCCGTAAATTGCTTTTTTAGAAGATCCAGCCATAGAAAATTTAATTTATTGATGACGGAAGCGAAAATAAAGATTGAAGTATTCTATCAAACTAGAATCAATGAAATAAATACTGATAAAATGCATACCAGAATTGCTTGTCTATTCGTTATTCCTCAACTATTTTCGCAGGAATTACCTTCCTGATAAACAACACCTTTTATTAAAATTAATTTAATCGAAATGAAGAGAGTATTTGCATTAGTATGCGTAGGAGCGATGGCTTTAACAAGCTGTGTGTCGAAGAAAAAGTATGCAGAATTAGAGTCACAAAACAATAAGACCGAAGGCGAATTGAGCGAAGCAAAAATGCAGCTAGCCGTTTGTTTAGACAAACAAAAAAATGACAACACACAAATTGACTATTTAAAAAGCGTGAATTATCAACTTTTAAATAGTGTGAATAATATGGCTACTCTTTCGGCACAAGAGTCTGCAAACCTTGAGAGATCTTTAGAAAGCTTAAGCGAAAAAGAAAGACAAGTAAGAAACCTTCAGGATGCGCTAAACAAAAAAGATTCTGTAATGTATGCTTTGGTTTCAAGCTTAAAAGGTGAATTTATCAGCGCAGATGATGAAGATATCCAGATTGAAGTTGAAAAAGGAGCCGTATTTGTTTCTATCAGTGATAAAATGCTTTTCAAAAGTGGAAATGCTGACTTGAATAAAGACGCAAGAGCCATTTTAGAAAAGGTTGCTAAAGTGTTGAACAACCAACCAGATATGGAAGTGTTAGTGGAAGGTCATACGGACAATAAGGCCTTTAAGGATGGAGCTGCAATCAAGGACAATTGGGAGCTATCTGTTCAAAGAGCAGCTTCTGTTGTTCGTGTTTTACAAAACGATTACAATGTAGATCCAGCAAGAATGATTGCCGGAGGAAGAAGTTATTATGTTCCTGTTGCCAGTAATGACACAAAGGAAGGAAGAGCGCAAAACAGAAGAATAAAAATTATCATATTACCTAAACTAGATCAGTTCTACGGAATGATAGAAGAAGGGATGGAATAAGCTTTTTCCGAATTTATTAATAAAACCTCTTTCAAAGTTTTTGTATATAAAACTTGACGAAAGAGGTTTTATTTTTTAATTTTTTCCTGCAAAATCAGGAATATGGAAAAAGACAAGAGACAACCCGTTGACAGTTCTGCTACAGCCGCACCGCCAATGTTTAAGTATCCTATTCTCAATAGATTAGCGATGTCCAATCCTCCTCTAACGGCTTTAATGTATGTTAGTCTATCTGTTTTTTTGAATTACTATTACTACAACTATCTGACCGATTCTCCTGACTTAATGTTCCAAGTGAGGTGGTTCGTGATCGGTTTTTTCTCTTGGACCTTTGCAGAATATATGTTACACAGGTTTGTATACCATGACGCTAAGGACGCTTCTTACATGAAGGGACTGCATTACATTTTGCATGGAGTTCACCATAAATTTCCCAATGACTCGTCTAAGGTGGTATTACCTCCAGCTCCAAGTATTGTTATTGCTACGGTTTTAACTTCCTTGTTTTACATTTCTTTTTATTTGATTACTGGAGATGGAAACTTGTCTTTGTTGTTTGTTTCAGGTTTCTTAATAGGATATTTGATCTATATGCTTATTCACTATATGGTGCATAAATATCCAACACCTAAACGATTTAAATTTTGGTGGATGCATCATAATATTCACCATTTTCAGCAATATGACCGTGCTTTTGGGGTATCTACACCCATATGGGATATCATTTTCAGAACCATGCCTGAAAAGGGAAGAAAAACCACAGAGGAGGCTTAGCGCTGAATTGAAATTTTAAGTGCCCCTTCTTTATCATCATTGCTCATGTGAAGAATGTAAAACCCATTTCTTAAATGGGAAACGCTTAATACCGTTGTCTCAAGTTCACCCTCCATTACTAGTAAACCTTTAGAATCATAGATTTCGACTTGAGCATGCCCATCAAATTCATGTAGTGGTAAATTGATCTCATTTGAAGCAGGAATGGGGTAGACTTTGTTTTTTAATGCGACTTCTGAAATAGCCGTGGAATTGCAATTCAACCCATTGATTCTTTTCCAAATTCCGTTATGGAGATCGCTTCCGTTTAAACTAGATGAATTCGATTGGCCCTGACGAATCATTATTAATCCGGTACCCTTTGAAATACTAATATATTGACCTTGCGAACCTGCTGCAAGAACAACATCGCTTGGAGCATTTGGTGCTAAAGAAACAGGGTATGAAACAGAATCACCCGGAGGGATTATCGAATTTTGACCATTGAGCCACCATAAATATCCATAGCTTGGATTGAGTATCTGAGACGGTTTTAGCATGTCACTGATAAAAGCGGTATCTGGAACGACTGAATTCCCATCCCAGTTTCCTTTATTCGCAATTAGAATCCCAAAACGGGCCATATCTCGTGCTCTACTGAAAAAGAAATCATTGTAACCAACTTTTACCCAAATTCCAGAATTCATTCCGGTAGGTGTTTTAATTTTCTGTTGGGTGTAGATGTTGTGGTTCTGACCGGTAGCGGATTCAAGAATGTCTTTAGTTAGGTTATATGCAGCATTTTGATAAAACCAACGAGACCCGACCGGGTGTTTATAGGTTAAACAACTATCATCTGTGCAACTGAAGTATTGTTCGTTTAATCCAGTAGTCATGGATAAATGATGGTAAATCAGGACTGAGTCTTCCTGTTGAACAGACATGGACGACCAACCATTGCCTAGATGCTGAGATGTTGGATCCTGAATACTGAGTTTGCCTTCTCCTTGAGCAATTCCGATGAGTGTAGCCCTTAAACTTTTGCCTGCTGAGTACCAGACCCAATTTGTTGTTTCGTCATGGCCATTAAAATATTTCTCTAATACAATTTTTCCATCCTTTAAAAGCAGGAATGACTTCGTTTGTTCAGTATCCAAAAATGAATAAAGGCTTTGTATTGAGTCAGCACACCACCCCAAACTTTGAGGAGATACAGTGTCCCATTGTCCAGTAACAGGAGGGAAGTAATAAGATTGTGATCTGCCTTGAAAGGATAGAAGGAAAAGAATGATTAAAATAGCTTTGTGCATACTCAAAGAAAACAAAAAAGCCATTACCGTTAGGGTGGCAATGGCTTGGGCATAACAAGGGTAGCTGCTATGTCTTATAAAACTTTGAACTAAACGAGTAGTTTTTGGAGCTCAATTGTACAAAATAAAGTCCTTCGTTTAATTCCCCAACATCAATCTTGGTTTTTAAACCTTCAATCTCTGTACTGAGAATGGTCTTTCCAGTGATGTCAATAATCTGAATTTGAAGGTCTCCAGGAGTTTCACTAAAGTCTATGTTTAAGAATTGAGTAGTTGGATTTGGGTAAATATTTAACCCTTCCCAAGGGCTGTCCTCAAGAGAAGCATATAATAAACTCATACAATCAGAAGTATCCATACAACCATTCTCTGTAACGAAAACAGCATATTCTCCATTGTCACTTGGCCAGTATGTCTGATTTGTTTCGCCAACTAACACGCCCCAGTTGCTACAATTTACCCACTGATAGGATGCATTGTTACTTGAGTTATTCGCAACAAAACTCTGACCAACATACTTAGCTGTGGCATCAGTTGATTGTGAGTAGAGAGTTAAATGAATAATTGAGTCACAACCAGCACTGTTGCTTAAAGTATCTTGATAAACTCCAGGTTGATCATATACAAATGGCCCCATAAAGTACTTATAACCATCGCAAAGACTATCTTGAACGGCTACTGAATCGCTTTGTGCTGAAGATAATTGCTTTCCATTTACCCAATTGGAGGTAGAACCGTTTAAAGTAAAGTTGTTTAGAGTACCGTCATTTGTGCCCGCGTAATCAGTTAAGGTGGTAACACCAGCATTATTCCCTTGTGCTGTACCATGGTTAAATGTATAGTAAGCCACTAATCCATTCGTGCTTCCGCAAGCTGTATTATTCATGCCTGCTTGAATTTCTGAAGCTGTCTTTGCAAAGTTCCAAATCCGTACTTCATCCATCATTCCTTGATAGTAATTAATCATGTCATTTCGTCTACCAAGAATAATCGGCCCTGTAGAGTTGGTGTTCATTGCTACTGTAAAATTGTTGGATGCATCTAAAACACCGTCTATATAGAGCTTAGCTTTGGTTGCAGCACCATTATCATAAGTTACTGCAACATGGTGCCACTGACCATCAGCAACTGTTGCGGTGCTGTTGAAACCATTTCCGCCTATCTCAATACGCAGCTTTCCAAAATTGATAATATTTAGCGTAAACCTATTTCCGGTGGACATCGTTCCCCAATCCACTAGGATTTGTTGTTGTGATTGGCTATTTGAAGTTTTGATCCAGGCTTCAACGGTTCGGTTCGCTGTGCCCGATGGTCCCGAGGCGGTCATCATCACATAGTCATTGGAACCATCAAAATCTAGAGCATTTTGAGCTTGGGCGCCAAAGAGAAATAGAAGTAAGGCGCTGAATAGGAGTAATTTATTCTTCATTGATTCACGTTTTGTTAGCATCTAATTTAAAAGAAAGGCTCGCACTTGTTTGTACGAGCCTTGCTTTTAACGTTTTGTATGGTTTTGGTTAAGAATTACTTTTTCATTCTTAGCTTTCCTGTTTCTATCTTAATTCCTACTCTCGCAAGAATGGAGAAAATAAAAGCACCCATTGCCCAAATACCAAAAGTCACGCCTACTTCAATTCCAGTAGGGAAGTATTCAGCAATTTTACCATAAGGTCCAGGAATAAACCCGGGAACAATTAATCCAAAGCCTTTTTCTATCCATATGGCAACAAATAGAAGTCCACAAGCAATGTACAAGGTGGTTAAGTTCTTTCTTAGTTTGTGATAAGTTAAGATACAAGTGGCTAATAAATTCATGGTTAATGAACTCCACATCCATGGAACCAATGCGTTTTTGTCTCCTATACCAAACCAGAGATATACAGCGCTTTCACTGTGGTGTGTGGGCTTGTAAAATTCTTTAAATAATTCAGAAAACAGCATGATCAAGTTGATCTGAGCTGCAACGGTTACAATCATAGCAATCTTATGCAGTGTTTTTTCTTCAATTTTGAATTCTGTCCATTTTCTGATCACTGCTAATACTAGAATAATAAGTGCAGGTCCCGCAGCAAATGCAGAGGCAAGGAAACGGGGCCCTAAAAGAGCATTGTTCCAAAATGGTCTAGCTGGTAAGCCCTGATAAAGAAATGCTGTAACCATATGAATACCAACGGCCCAAAAAACAGAAATAAAAACACCAGGGATATAAACTTTAGGGTTGGGTGTTTTGCCTTGATACCTTCTAATAAGGATGTATAGTGGAATAGTAATGTTTATGAATAAATATCCATTGAGAACGATCATATCCCAAGCAAGCATGGAGCGAGGAAAGTTTAATACGCCCATTAATGGAATCATGTGCCATAGTCTGGCTGGTCCACCCATATCTGCTACCACAAATGCAAGACACATAAGTAATGCTGCTACCGCCAGTCCTTCGCCAATAAGTACCGCTTGCGAGAAGTTCATGTCATGCAAAACATAAGTTGGAAGCACGAGCATTACTGCAGCCGCTGCAACTCCAACGAGG
>JAOARK010000363.1 GCA_025210575.1 Schleiferiaceae bacterium | reverse complement strand
TTTTTGGAAATGGTTTCAAGAGAATCAAAAAACCGTACAAGCAAGCACCGTACTTTTTTTAGTCGGAAGTCTATCCCTTTTCATTTTCCTACAATCTGTAGGACGTTCTGGAGACGACCCATCCGTTTACGGTGCCTCTAGGTACTATACAGAAATGGCGCTTTTGATATGGGTGATAGCCATAGTCTTTGCAAATGTCAGTTTCAAAGCTATAGATGGAATTTTCACGTTGTTATTTGTTTGGCTTTTCTGGCAACCTGGTACAACCCCAAGAACCAACTGGAAAGAATTTACCGATCAAGCCATTACTTTAAAAGATTGCACACTACAAACGAAAGACTTTGAATCTTGCAACCAAGAACCAAGACTGCTGATTCACCACCAACCTGAAAAAACCCAATTGGTTGAAAAATGGCTTTTTCTAGAAGCACGAAAACAGGCTTTTATCAACAAACAACCTCCTCCAGCCAACCCTTTTTAGAATCGGTATATTTCTATATTAGCGCGCAAACATTTTCAGCATGAATATCCTTAAAAATCTAAAGGTTCACCTCATTGTACTCGCTGCTTTATTTGTGATTACAGCCATCTATTTTCTTCCTGCATACTCTGGTAAAGTATTGCAACAAGATGATATTCAAATTGGGGTGGGAAAGTCTAAAGAAATATTGGACTACCGTGCTGAACATCATGAGGAGCCACTGTGGACAAATAGTATGTTTAGTGGTATGCCGGCTTTTCAGCTCAATGTTTTTTACCCAAGCAATATTTTCGAAAAATTAGAAAGAGGACTTAAAAGCCCAATCCCAGGAAATACCGCACTTTTCGTGATGCTTTTTCTAGGCATGTATATTATGCTGGTCTCTCTTAAGGTCAATCCTTGGCTTGCTGGAATTGGTTCACTAGCATTTGCATTCTCGGCATTTTTCATTATTTCATTTGCAGCGGGACACAATGCAAAATTGAGGGCTGCAGGTTACATCGCGCCTATGCTGGGAGGTATTCTGCTTACATTAAATGGAAAAAAGCTTTATGGTGCAGCTTTGACAGCCTTGTTCTTAGGACTGGCTATATCTGCCAATCACCTTCAAATCACGTATTATTCTGCACTCATCGTTTTAGTTATCCTAATCACTTACGGAGTTGCGGCCTTTAAAGCCAAAGAATTAAAAAGCTATTTCATGGCAGTGGCATTTTTAGCCGGAGCAGCTCTTATTGCCATTATCCCTAATACTTCTAAACTTTGGACGACCTATGAGTTTACGCAAGAAACCATTCGCGGTGGAAAAAGTGAATTAGCCACTAAAGAAGAACAAAAGGGTGGTCTGGATAAAGAATATGCTTTTCGTTGGAGTTATTCTGGTGCAGAAATGTTCAATCTTGTTATTCCAGATTTTACCGGAGGAGGCTCAAAGCAAAACTATGAAGGCACTCAAATACATGAGTTGTATTTCAAAAACATAAAGGCTAATCTTCAAAAAGATGGCTACCCGTCAAAGCAGGCGGAAGCTCAGGCTAATGCCCAAATAGCAAGCATGTTCTACTGGGGCAGTAATTCTATGGTGCATGGCGGATATTATTTAGGTGCCATCATGTTCTTCTTTTTTGTTCTTGCCTTTTTTGTGGCTCCTAAAAACATGAAAGTATGGGTAGGTGTGTCTGTTGCCTGGTCAGTCTTTATGGCCTTAGGGAGCAATTTTATGACCTTCAACGAATTGATGTTTGACTACTTCCCGATCTTCAACAAGTTCCGTGTTCCTTCTATGGCTTTAACTATCTGCTTTGTTTTGGTTCCTGCTTTTGGAATCTATGGAGCAGACCGACTTTTGAAAATGGAAAACAAAAATGAAGCGAAAAAAATTCTGCTTAAATCATTTTATGTTGCTGGTGGATTCTTCTTGTTCTTTGCTCTTTTGGGGCCGATGCTTTTCGATTTTACAACTACTAGAGATGACGCTTACCAAAACAATCCACAATTACTAGATATGCTAATCTCCGATAGAGAGGACTTGATGCGTAACACTTCATTCCGTTCACTCCTATTTACGGCTGGGGCTTTTGGATTAATGTTCTTTAGCTTAAATGGCAAACTAAAGACACCCATGGTATTAGGTGGTCTTGCAGTACTTGTAATGATCGACATGTTCGGATTTGATCGTCAACACATAAGTCATGACGATTTTATGACCAAAAGAGATTACAATGCACCTTTCAGAAAATCAACCGCAGACAATAGCATTTTAAATGCATCAAATAACCCGATGTATTATCGAGTTCTAAACTTGAACAATCCTTTTAATGATGGCTTCACCTCTTACTACCACAAATCTATTGGTGGTTATCATGGAGCAAAACTTCAGCGATATCAAGATCTATTTGAAACACAGATCATCAACGAAATGCAAAGCATTATTGGCCCGCTACAGCAAGGACAAAATCCTGCAGGTGCATTTGCAAGTACCCCTGTGCTCAATATGCTAAACGACCTTTATGTTATTTACAATCCTCAGGCACCAGCATTGAGAAACCCAAATGCATTAGGCAATGCATGGTTCATTAACGAATTAAAAGTGGTACCTAACGGTGATGCAGAAATAAAAGGTTTATCAGGAATTAACCCTGCAACTACAGCTTTGATTAAAGAGGAAAATGCAGCTTACGCAACTACTAAGAACTTTAATGGCCAAGGAACAATTGATCTTACCTCATATGCACCTAACAAACTTGTTTATAGCGCCAACACAAGCGCAGATCAGTTTGCTGTTTTCTCTGATGTGTATTATAGAGACGGAAAAGATTGGAAGGTAACTATAGATGGAAATGAAGTTAAACACACACGTGTTAATTATGTACTTCGTGGTTTAAATGTTCCGTCTGGTAATCATGAAATCATCTTTGAATTTAAACCTGCAGCTTTCTTTACAGGTGAGACGATTAGTTTAATTGGTTCTGTGCTGTTCGCATTGTTGCTTATTGCGGCCAGTATTAAATATTACAAAGGCGAGAAAGAAGAAGTCTTAGACGCAGAATAAATTTTCAATGAAAACAAAAAAAGCAGCCTATGAGCTGCTTTTTTTGTTTGATCACATTCCTACTAATAACATCAGTTTTGGAATAAAGATCCTTAAACCAACAGCGGTGGCGGTTAATGAGGATACCAAAACTCCAGCCGCTGCCAAATCTTTCACCTTCTTGATGGATTCATTTTTTTCAGGCATCACAAAATCTGCCATATTTTCAATAGAAGAATTAAAGATCTCCATGGCAATCACCAATCCAATGCTAAACGTAATAGCAATCCACTCTAAGGTCGAAACTTGAAAATACAATCCAGCAATAATGGCAATGGATGCCGAAACTAAATGAATACGCGCGTTGTGTTCTTCTTTGACAAGAATCTTAATTCCGTTAAATGCATACACAAAGCTTTTTGCTCTTTTTTTAATTGAAAATGACTCTTGACTTTTCATGGGTATGTCACTTTTATTTTGGGGGCCAATCTAAAACATCTTCTTGTTCTATCTCGCTCTGTTTTGTTAAAGGAGATATAAGTTTTTTAGCATTTGTCTTAAGCAAGAGACTCAGAATAATAGAATAGACAATGGGCGCCCCAAAGCCAGCTACAATAGCTGATTCCATGTTGCCTGCAAGACCCATTTCGTTTGACATTATTCCGGTGAATAACGACATTCCGTAAATGAGTATACTTATTACTACAAAGCCAGAAACATTTAAAATATTCCTATTGAAAACACAGAATACAACTAGAATAGGAACAGCTCCACCAAACCCGATCCACTCATCTAGTCCCATACATTATCGTATTACCTTGAGATTTCATCTAAAGTTGAAGCAACCTTTTCTGCCAATTCTTTTCTGCTAAATCTCAAAAAATCTTCGCTTTCCACTTTCAACTCCTTCGATTTAAATTTTCCAAATGCATTAAGAAGATAGTTCTTCAATAGTTCCTTTTCATCATAATCGAAAACCTTCCCAGCTTTTGTTTCTGTGATTATTCTAGCTGCATCTCCTTTCTTGGTTCCTACACAAAGAATTGGGCGTTTAGAACCAATGTACTCAAATAATTTTCCGGGCACTACACCCAGTAAATTTGCAGTGTTATTAATAGGGAGTAACTGCAATGCTGAATCTAGCAGATCACCAATAACATCTTTATGCGCTTTATAGGCCGTATGTCTTAAAAAGATATTTAGGCCATGGTCTTCAATCGATTTAAAAATCTGATAATCTACAGGACCTATTAATCGAATTTCAAGGAAATCGCTGAAGTCAGCCACCTCATCGCAGAGCTCTTTTAAAACAGGCCATAGAATTTCCGGGTTACGATCTTTATTCATGGAGCCTATATGCGTGATTCCAAATTTTTCAGGCACGTCCCCCGTGGCATTCTCGAAGTCTGCAGGATCAAACCCGTTGGTAATTACACCCACCTCCTTGATCTTCTTTTTATTGAAATCGTCTGCCCAACTCCAAGTTACGGTAACCGTTTTATCCGCTTCTTGCAATACTTCACGTTCAAGACGATGATGTTTGCGATCTGCCCATTTAGATATTTTAAGTTGATCATAATAATCAACAAAAGTCCAAGGGTCTCTAAAGTCAGCTAACCAAGGTGTTTTGAATTTTCTTTTGATTTTCTTGGCGATCATATGAGTGGTATGCGGAGGTCCAGAAGAGACAATTGCATCCACATGATTTTCCTTTAAATACTCAGTGAGATATTTTACCGCAGGTTTAATCCAAAACATCTTAGCATCCGGAACGAACACATTTCCACGTATCCAAAGTATTAACTCATTTTTCCAACCGTTTTTATCAGATTCATTGAGAAACCC
>JAOARK010000362.1 GCA_025210575.1 Schleiferiaceae bacterium | reverse complement strand
TTCGGAAACATCCTGCCAAAAAGAATGGTCTTGAATTTTGCGGCTTGTTTATATTTAATGAAGTGGGCTACTTTGTCAGATCTTACATTTTCCCCTTCTATATAGGCGTAGCTCACAACACTATGACTAGAAATATTTTGGTAATGATCTCGTACGCTTTCTACCAAAATGTTACCCAAACCCTGTCCTTGAAATTTTGGATTCATTGAAAAAAATTGAAGGTAATAGGAGGGAAGCCACTCAGATGCAAGACAAACCGCTCTATGGCTTATAGTACACATACCTGCAAAATCTCCATTTTTCCATAAATATAGAAAGTCGGGATTCACAGAATTGTCAATCTTAACATGGGTATTGATCTTGTAGAATCTGGGCCCACTGCTTCCCCAAACTAAATTTTCAATCAATTCATAAGCTTCGGGAATAGCTGAGTTGTGTTTGGTGATGATAATTTTATCCTCAACCTTTTCAAAGATTATTTCTCCTATCATTTTCAATCAACAAGGGATGCAAATAAAGGCATGATAGGGCAAACTTCGTATTTCAGTAAAAAAACCGATCGCCCTTTTTGGCGATTGCAGAATAAAACTACTTTTAGAAAAATTAAAATATTATGAAGAGAACTGCTGTAATCCTTTTACTCGTAATTCCATTTCTTGGATTTAGTCAATTGTCAAAAAAACAGAAGAAGAGCATTGACAAGTACACCGAAACGATGTGCACATGTGTGAATGATTTAATGAGCACTTTGCATCCTAAAGCCAGTGAGGTGGTTCTTTTAATGGCAGAAAAAGGTGAAGAAGCTGCTATGAAAGAAGTTGAGGCAATGTTGGGTGGCATGAGCAAAGAAGAGATGACCAAATTCTTAGAAGCATTTACTACAATGGAAGACCCTGCTTTCATCGCCAAAATTGAAGCTTGTGATGACAAAGGCAGTATGGCCGAAGGGATCAAGAGTGATATAGATAACATGAAAGGTGATGCGTACACTCATTTTATGGCTTATATGAAAGAAAATAGTAGCTGTGATTTGATGAGATCTCTTTATGAGTTAGGAGTGGAAGAATCTCAAGGAGGCGAATAGCTTTTCTTTTCCATTTTCAGTCTTTGGCACTGGCCTAAAAGCGTTTACATTTGCCGTTTAATATTAAACGCGAAACGCTTTTCTAATGATAAATTTTAACAAAGCTCAAATGTTGAGCGACTTGGGTATTGATGCCACCAACAATGGTACTTCTACAGGAGTCGAGTTCTTTTCTAATGGTGATTACATTGAATCTTATTCACCTGTTGATGGTCAGTTGATCGGCAAGGTAAAAACGACTACCAAAGAAGATTATGAAAAGGTGATGAGTGTGGCCACTTCAGCTTTCGCTGAATGGAGAAATATGCCTGCACCTTTAAGAGGAGAGATCGTAAGACAGTTTGGCGAAAAGTTACGCAAGTATAAAGAGCCTTTAGGTCAATTGGTTTCTTACGAAATGGGTAAGTCCTTACAAGAAGGCTTGGGCGAAGTGCAAGAAATGATAGACATCTGTGATTTTGCAGTGGGACTTTCAAGACAGTTGTATGGTTTAACCATGAAGTCTGAGCGCCCTATGCACAGCATGATGGAGCAATGGCATCCATTGGGTGTGGTTGGTATCATTTCAGCTTTCAACTTCCCGGTAGCGGTATGGTCTTGGAACACGGCATTGGCATGGATCTGTGGTGATGTTTGCGTTTGGAAGCCTAGTGAAAAAGCACCTTTATGTGGGATAGCTTGTCAGAACATTTGGAATGAGGTAGCTACCGAAAATAATCTTCCAGAAGGAATTTCAAGTATCGTTACTGGAGATTACAAAGTAGGTGAGTATATGACTCAGGATACGCGAGTGCCGTTAGTCTCTGCAACGGGATCTATTAGAATGGGTAAAATTGTTGGAGCAGAAGTTGCAAAACGTCTAGGAAAATCCATCCTAGAATTAGGAGGGAACAATGCAATTATTGTTACTCCAGATGCGGACCTTAAAATGACCATCACAGGTGCTGTATTTGGAGCAGTAGGAACATGTGGTCAGCGTTGTACTTCTACACGTAGATTAATTATTCATGAAAGTATTTACGATAAAGTAAAAGACGCTTTGGTGAATGCCTATGGTCAATTAAAGATTGGAAATCCTCTTGATGAAAATAACCATGTTGGTCCTTTAATTGATACAGATGCAGTGAATATGTATAATAATGCATTGGAAGAAGTAGTGAAGAGTGGTGGTAATATTTTGGTTGAAGGCGGAGTGCTTTCAGAAAAAGGCTACGAGAGCGGTTGTTATGTGAGGCCTGCAATTGCTGAGGCAGATAACAGCTATCAAATTGTGCAAGATGAAACCTTTGCACCGATCTTATACCTGATTAAATACTCTGGTGATGTGAACAATGCCATTGCGATTCAGAATGGCGTAAAGCAAGGGTTGAGTTCAGCGATCATGACTAACAATATGCGTGAAGCACAAACCTTCTTGTCTACAACTGGAAGTGATTGTGGTATTGCCAATGTAAACATTGGTACCAGTGGAGCTGAAATTGGCGGAGCCTTTGGAGGTGAGAAAGAAACTGGAGGCGGCCGTGAGTCAGGTTCTGATGCCTGGAAAGCCTATATGCGTAGACAGACCAATACGGTGAATTATTCTACTGAATTGCCTTTGGCGCAGGGAATAAAGTTTGACATCTAGTATTAAATGCTGGTTTTGTAGAGCGCCCCGCATGTCGGGGCGTTTTTTTTACGTAGGAATTCTTTTATATTCGTAACACCAAAAATCAAAGTATGCTAACCAACTTGCTTTAGTTGTCCTAAACAATTGTATCCAAAAACTTAATTGTTAACCAAAAAAATTATTCTATGAAGAAGAATTACCTACTCAAAACAGCGCTAATCCTTGCTGTGTTTTTTACAACTATTCAATTCTCCCAGGCGCAAAAAGCTTGGGGTTATGTTAATGGTGTATTATCCGGATCTTTATTACAAGACCATTTGTATGAATTTGATCTTACTACTGGTGCGCCAACTCTGTTAGGAGGTCCCATTTCATGTGGTAACGCAAATTTTATGTCTACTGGTGAGTTCATCAATGGAACTTTTTATATGCTCGAGTCTAGCGGAAACTTGTACTCAGTTTCAAATACTGGGGTTTGTACGTTTGAAAAAGCAATAACCGGTTTATTGGTTAATCAGATCATTACATCGATGACTTATGACATGTCCTCAAATACCGTATATGTTGTGAGCTCTCAATGTAATGTAGCGACAAATCTGTACACACTGGATTTGGCTACAGGGGTACTAACTTCAGTTGGTAACATAACTGGTGTTACATGCGCTATTTCAGTTGTAATAGACAATTCTGGCAACGCTTATATTATTGATGTTGTTAGCGATCAAATTTATCCGTTGAATTTAAATACCGCTGTTCCTGGCATAGGTGTACCGCTTACAAGGACAGGTGGAATACCTTTGGATATAAACTTTGGTCAAGATGCAGATTTTGGTTGTGCTCCTAGCGGTACTTTATATGCTTCGATTTTTGATAATAATGCTTTTTCAGGATTTCTTGGAACGTTAGATCCTGTTACAGGTGTCTTTACAGAGACGGTGAATACAGGAGCACAAATTGCCCCGTTTGCAGTTGATTGTTCTGTGCCAGTTTGCCCAAGCCCATTTACGGTTACTTTAACTCCAAAAGGAGTAAACTTGAACAAATGGGGCCCTGCGCCATCAGATCCTTACACTTTTTATCATGGTCTTTCTCAATGGAAAAAAATCAAATCTACCGTAACCGGTGGTGTGGGACCATTTACCTATGTATGGGGTAACATTGGCTCAGGTCAAATCAAGAATGTGGGTTCAAAGATTGATCAGAAGTTCTTGTATCAGCCAACCGGAGCAACAAAGGTGTATTTGAATGTTACGGATCAATCGACCAATTGCACGTTTGGTGATACTATAGACATTGCATGGAACGATGATTACTTCTGCGGGAGTATGACACCGTACATTCAATACATGCTATTGATCTGTGAAAACGGGGTAACGAAATGTGAGACCTGGAGAAATGGTTTTAACAAGATCAAAGCAGGTAACGCAACTTTAGGTGCTTGTAATGTGATTCCAGCCAAAAGAGCTGATGAAATTGACATCAACGAGTTGAGCGCATTCCCGAATCCAGTAGCTGATCTATTGAATATCTCTTTACCGGGAGAAGCTGGTCAAATGGCGAATGTGGTGATCTTAGATTCAAAAGGGCAAGTGATGCTCACGCAAGAAATACAAGCTACGGGTAGCGATATAGATGCTACCATAGATATGCAGCAATTTGCAAGTGGACTGTATTTACTCAATGTTGAAGTGGAAGGAAAAGTCTATTCTGAAAAAGTGCAAGTGCTGAAATAGAAAAAAGATAGTTTTTGATTAAAAAGCTTCTGCTCAACCGAGCAGAAGCTTTTTTTGTTTTATGACTCTGTTGGTATAAAATACCAAATGAACACTCTTTTTATTTGAATAAAAGTATAAAAATGAAGTACAAAGCTATATTAAATTATGATAAAGCACTGAAAATCAAAATAATAAAAAAATTTAGATTATTGTATGAAATATTATATTCGTCAGACCAAAATCAAAGTATGCTAACCGAATCGTCAGAGTTAAATTCTTTTACCTCTAAGAATAAAATTCAAAAGTCATATCAATGCATTAGTGTGAAGTCAATAATGCATTTCAACGTAAATGTCATTATGCTTCAATAATGACTAACTCTTTTTATTCACTTTTATTAACCAAAATTTCATACATGAAAAAAAAGTCTATTTATTTATTGCTAATGCTTTGCCTTGGGT
>JAOARK010000361.1 GCA_025210575.1 Schleiferiaceae bacterium | reverse complement strand
TTGGATGGTCAATTGGATTTTACCAAAGCCTTTTTTATTGGCTGGAATTCTCAGGTAGGTTTCTCCGCGCTTACCAACTGCGTTAGAAAGTTTCAGAGTACCACTTTCGCGAAGTTTGTACATATAGTACATCAAAGTCGCCATTATGGACATCATCACTAAACCTGCAGTTACAGAGACCGTTATGGTTGTACCGTTTGAATAGCCAGAGTCTATGCAGGCAATACCTGTCCAAGACATGATGGTAAAAAAGGCGATAAGATTTCGTAGGGTGAAAAACTGGAAGCCTATTCCTGCATCCGCATCAATTTCGGCATCAGAACTTGGCATGTCATCTGAATCACCACCCATAAAGGCAAGAACCATTTGAATGAGGAAAGCAATTGAGGCCGGGATGGCCAATGTCCAGTATATTTTTTCTAAAGTTTCGAGTGTGTTAAACCAGTCGGTTAAGTTTTGCATAGATGTTTAATGTAAGTGCTGCTAAGATGTAAAATTTATTGCTTGGAAACAGCCAATAAAACGTGAAAAAACACACAAATTTTTGCTAAATCCTGAAATTAAAAAACCCCATACAACACTAAGCTGCATGGGGCTTTCACTCAATTATAAATTCTGTATTACTTGGCCACGTTTACCGCTCTGGTTTCTCGAATTACGGTAACCTTAACTTGACCGGGATAAGTCATTTCATTTTGAATCTTTTGAGAGATGTCAAAAGAAATTTGACCGGCAATGGCATCATTGATCTTCTCAGATTCTACCATTACACGTAGCTCTCTACCGGCATGAATCGCATAAGCTTTAGTTACACCGTCAAAGCCTAGGGCAAGATCTTCTAACTCTTTTAATCGTTGAATGTAAGATTCTGCTATTTGACGTCTAGCACCAGGTCTTGCGCCTGAGATAGCATCACATACCTGTACAACAGGTGAAAGCATTGAAGTCATTTCAATTTCATCATGGTGCGCTCCAATAGCGTTGCAAACGTCTTTCTTCTCACCGTATTTCTCAGCCAACTGCATTCCCAAAATTGCGTGAGGCACATCCGTTTCTTCTTGAGGCACTTTTCCAATATCATGTAATAGTCCAGCACGTTTCGCCAATTTTGGATTTAATCCAAGCTCACTTGCCATAACCGCACACAGGTTTGCTACCTCTCTAGAGTGTTGAAGCAAATTCTGACCGTAGCTAGAACGATACTTCATACGTCCCACCATCTTGATCAATTCAGGATGAAGACCATGTATACCTAAATCAATAGCCGTTCGCTTACCAATGCTGATGATCTCTTCATCCAATTGTTTACGCGTTTTGGAAACCACCTCTTCAATACGAGCCGGGTGAATACGACCATCGGTTACCAATTTGTGTAAACTTAAACGAGCCACTTCTCTTCTCACCGGATCAAAGCAAGAAAGAATAATGGCTTCTGGTGTATCATCTACAATGATCTCAACACCAGTACTTGATTCAAGGGCGCGAATGTTTCGACCTTCACGACCGATGATCCTTCCCTTTACATCGTCATTTTCAATATTGAATACAGATACCGAATTTTCAATCGCTTGCTCGGTAGCTACGCGTTGAATGGTCTGAACCACAATTTTCTTCGCCTCCTGATTAGCTGAAAGCTTAGCCTCTTCCATTGTGTTTTGAATGAAAGTTGCCGCTTCGTGCTTTGCTTCTTCTCGCAACGCTTCTTGCAATTGATTCTTTGCTTCCTCTCCAGTTAATCCAGAGATCACTTCCAATTGCTCAACCTGGCTTTTGTGCATTTTTTCAAGCTCTTCAGCCTTGCGGTTATTGGCGTCTGTTTTGCGTTTTAGTGTCTCTTCTAAACGCTTAATTTCTTTGTACTTGCGGTTATTTTCTTCAGCTTGTTGATTGAGTTTTTTATCACGCTCTTTAGCGCGATTGGCCTGCTCGTTCATTTTGCGCTCACGCTTGTTGATCACTTTTTCGTGCTCTGCTTTAAGCTCAATAAACTTTTCTTTGGCCTGAAGGATCTTGTCCTTCTTAATGTTTTCAGCCTCTTTATTCGCATCACCGATTACCTTTTGAGCTTGTTTCTTCAGTGTTGCCTTTAATATAAAATAACCAACCACTACCCCGATGACCAGGGCGCTTACAGCAGTTAATAGTGTAGTTAAATCCATTTGTGTAATTATTACTTATGGTATAATAAAAAACCCGCATTGATTCATGTTTTATCTAAACTCCTGTTAGACAAGAACGAAACTCACCAAATAACATCGACCTTCCGCTGTCTCTGCAGAGTACCACTAGGTGGTTGCGGCCTGCTCTAAGCTATTTGAGCTGAATTTCTGATAAAATTTGCGTTGAGTTTAGCAAACTTTTGAATCAATGCGGGAAAAAAAATTGTAAGAACGTCTTGTTATAATGCTGCCTTTAGCAAAGTGTTAAACTCCTCTAAAGCATCGTTTACCTGCACCATTTCCTGCTTGTCATGCGCTTTCAGTTTTTCTAACTGAGATGCCCATTGCAGTGCACACATGGCCAACACGTCTTGCTTGTCTTTTACAGCATATTTCTCCTGAAAAGACTTAACCGTGTCGTTTATCATCTTAACCGCTCGTCTTATCATTTCTTCCTCTTCCCTTTTAATGGTAAGAGGGTAAACACGATCGGCAATATTTACTTTTATCTTAAGATGAGGATCCACAATCCCTTATTAAATGTTTAACAAAGCCAGGCACTTGTCTATTTCCCGCACCAGCTCGTTAATTTTATCCTTGGCCTCTTCTGGGTTTTCTGTTCCTCCAGATGAAACAGCCTTGGCTAATCTTAACTGCCTGTTCTCCTCTTCCAAATTCATTACTCTCTCATTTGCTTCACTTAATTGCTGCTGCAATTTTTCTATGTGCTGCTCTAACTGCTTACGATCTTCTTCAAGTTGATTTTGCTTGCTGAGCAATAAGCTCAGGTTATTTTTCACATCAACAAGTAAGGTTTTCGTTACGGTCATGAAAAATTCAAATCAGGCAAAGGCAAATGTAAAAAAGCAATTCATCAATTCTCACTATTTTCTAAAAACTTCATTTCTCAATGCGTCTTCGATTTAATTTTCTTATTTCCAAAACGTAAGGAATCTCTAAAGCCCAAAAGACTTCTTGGATTGCCTACAATTTGTCTTTGTATCATGCACGCTATAACTTATTTTGCCGCACTTTTTAGATTTTAGATAGAAGAATATGCTGAAAAAAGTTTGGGTTGTTTTATGTCTTTTTGCCACGCAATACACCTCGGCACAACCCTATCCTCAAAACTATTTCAGATCTCCTTTAGACATCCCTTTGGCACTTTCTGGAACCTTTGCCGAATTGCGTTCTAATCATTTCCATAGTGGAATTGACATCAAAACGCAAGGCGTAGAAGGAAAGAATGTGTATGCTGTTGCTGAAGGTTATGTTTCTAGAATAAAGATCTCTCCTTGGGGTTACGGTCATGCCATCTACATTGCTCACCCCAACGGTTATACTTCTGTTTATGGACATTTAAAAGATTTGGTTGGCCCATTGGGTGAATATCTGGAAGAACGCCAGTACGCCAGAAGAAGTTTTTCTTTAGATGTGTATTTAGAAGCGAATGAGTTGCCGGTAAAAAAGGGACAAGTCGTTGCTTTGAGTGGAAACTCTGGTGGATCAGGTGGACCCCATCTTCATTTTGAGCTCAGAAAGACTTCTAATCAACAACCCATAAATCCTTTGCTTTTTGGATTTGACGTAAAAGACAATAGAAAGCCAACGTTATTGGGTGCCTATGTTTATGAGTTACACCCTCATGCCCCAACGCAAAAACCCATTAGCCGAAAGGCAT
>JAOARK010000360.1 GCA_025210575.1 Schleiferiaceae bacterium | reverse complement strand
TGCTATCCATTTCAAAAAGACCTTCCGCATCTTCGGGTAAAAAGGGACGAAGTAAAACGCGTTGGGTTTCTAACATCACTTTTTCTTATTTCTACGATTGTAGTTTTTATCCCCTCGGGTTTTTGGTTTTTTGTATTTCTTCTTAATCTCCCGATGGTACTTACCACCCAAGTTCACCTTCTTATTCTTGTCTTTCTTTTCGTGAAAACTTGGTCCTGAAGCCTCTCCTTCTCTATTCTTGCTTTGTTTTTGTGATTTCTCTTTGGGGCGCTCTTCAGGCAGTAGCTGTTCCTCTTCTTCTACCATTTCTGGGAAAGGAATCTCTGGAATTTCATAGTCCATCAACTCTTCTATAGCCCATTTCTCTAGCTCTTCGCGAACACTATAGAATAGAATAGAATTACCTCGCTCTTTGGCTCTACCTGTACGTCCAATTCTGTGCATATAGTTTTCTGGAAAGCGCGGAACATCCAAATTAATTACATGCGTAATCTTATTTAGATCAAGCCCTCTGGCCATTACATCAGTCGTTACCAAAACACGATGCACTCCGGCATCAAAATCTTCTATAGCTCTAATCCTGAAATTCTGAGTCTTATTGGAGTGGATCACTCCTATTCCATCTCCAAATTCCAATTCCATCTTTTCGAAAAGAATATCCGCATGCCTTTTGTTCGATACGAAAACCAAAACTTTGGTCATGTCTTCATCGGTGTTCAACAGGTGCGCCAGCAAATTGATCTTTGTGTAAAAATTGCGAACCAAATAACAGCTTTGTGAAATGTTGTCTAATGGTGTACCGCTAACTGCAATTGAGATCTTTTTGGGTTTTATGAAATAGTCATCTATTAAAGCTTCAACATCATCCGTCATCGTTGCCGAGAACATGATGTTTTGTCGTTTTTGTGGCAGCACCTCAAAAATATTAGTGATCTGATAACGAAACCCAAGATCTAGCATCACATCTACTTCATCAATGACTAATTTTTTCACATTCGTCAAAGTCAACCCACGACTTAAGGCCATGTCATACAATCTTCCAGGGGTAGCCACAATAACATCACTCCCTCCTGAAACCATATCGGTTTGGGTGTTGATGCTCGTTCCTCCAAAAACGCCAAACACTCTTACGTTCATGAATTCTGACAAGGCCTTAACATTCTCAACCACCTGAAGCACCAGCTCTCTAGTAGGCACTAGGATGAGTATGCGAGGATGATTGTCAGTAGAATAGTTCAGCTCATGAAGCAGTGGAAGCAGATATGCATTGGTTTTTCCGGTTCCTGTCTGTGCAATTCCAACAAGGTCTTTGCCTGAAAGAATAGGCTTAAATGCTTTTGCCTGAATAGGCGTAGGCTCAACTAACCCTAAAGCATCTACGGCTCTAAAGAGTTGTTTTTTTAATCCCATTTCTTCAAAAGACTGCATAGCAAAAAATTTCTTCGAAAGTAGCTATTTCAAAAAGCTTTCGAGGTTCTTCTTCTAAACTTACATTTGCCAAAATTTATTGATTACTATGACAGACGCTACACAGCAAGGCGATGTGTTTTTCAGCGTAAGCGAAAAAATTGCCACTATAGAATTTTACCACCCGCTAAGCAATTCTCTACCCGGAAAGGTTTTGAATAAACTTGCTGATACTATTACTGAAGCAGGTACGAATGCAGAAGTAAATGTTATCATCTTAAAATCATCTGGAGATAGAGCTTTTTGCGGAGGAGCCAGTTTTGATGAGTTAATCTCTATAAAAGACCTGGATGAAGGAAAGGTGTTCTTCTCTGGATTTGCCAAAGTGATTAACGCAATGCGCAAATGCCCAAAGCTCATTATAGGTCGAGTTCAAGGCAAGGCTGTTGGAGGCGGTGTTGGTCTAGCCTCATCTGTAGATTATTGTTTTGCCACAAAATTCGCATCTGTTAAACTTTCTGAACTCGCTGTGGGTATTGGTCCTTTTGTTGTAGGACCTGCGGTGGAAAGAAAAGCAGGGTTAAGTGGAATGAGCGCCATGGCCATAAATGCCACCAAATTCTTTGATGCTGAATGGGCAAGAGAAAAAGGGATTTACACCGACATTTTCGAAGATGCCGAACAAATGGATGAAGCCATTATGACCTTAGCAAAAAAGTTGGCGAATAGCAATCCTGAAGCTATGCATGAATTGAAGAAAATCTTCTGGTCTGGAACAGATCATTGGGATAACCTTCTGGTGGAAAGAGCGGGAATAAGCGGAACATTGGTTCTTTCTGAATTTACTAAGAATGCCATAAATAGTTTCAAAGCAAAGTAGATCGCATTGTCAATCTTTTAAATTTGTGACAATTCACGTGTGGGGTGACTGTTGTTTCCTACACCCCTTAACCAAAACAAAGAATATGAGAAAAATTGTAGCTCTGTTTGCGTTGGTTTTCAGCGCAAGCGCCATGGCCCAAACCGATACCGCTGCACCTAAAAAGCCTTGGACTCACTCTGGGCTGTACAGTTTCGCATTAACGCAAACTGCATTGAGTAACTGGGCCGCTGGAGGGTCGAACTCTAGTAACATGACCTTTTTACTAAAACAAGCAGCCACTTTAGAGAAGGGAAAATCTACTTGGTTCAATTTATTGGAAGTGAATTTTGGATACAACTTTCAAGCAGGCACGGATGTAAAAACAGATGATAAACTGGAGTTTACCACACGTTTTGACAGACAATTTGGCGAGACTGATTGGAGCGGCAGTTTCTTTGGAAATGCAAGGACCCAGATGATAGATGGATATGCCAATCCTGAAGACAGTATTCGCATTTCTACTTTTCTATCGCCCGCATATGCAACTTATGGTTTAGGGGTAACAAACAAAGGTATTGACGGACTCGTTCTTTATGTATCTCCAATAACAGTGAAGAACACTTTTGTAAACGACCCTACTTTAGCTGAAGCAGGTTCATTTTTTGATCCAGACGGACCGAATGTATCTGATCTAGCTAGTGGTAAAATGCGTTGGGAATTAGGTGCATACCTCGATGTAATTTATGCTAAGGCATTTAACGATCGCTTAGAAGTAACCTCAAAACTGAGTCTGTTTTCTAATTACTTAGACAGACCACAGAACATTGATGTTACATGGGAAGGCCTCGTCTTGATTAAAGCTACAAAATGGCTAACGGCAAGCTTACTTCTCAACTTGATTTACGATCACGATGTTGCAGTGAGAGACAGTAACGGTGATGGCGTATTGAATGCTCCAGGAACTCAGTTTAAAGAAGTACTAGGCGTTGGTTTATCGTACTCTTTTGGTGCGTTTAAAGAATAGCAATTCTAATAAGTATAAAGAATGGGGAATTAAGGAATCTTAATTCCCTTTTTTTTTATGCGATACTACTTAATCTTCCAAATGGTTTCAATTTCCCAGTTAGCTCGTAGTTCTATGGGATCTGGGTAATAAATCACCTTTTCAGGCTGAACTTGATTCAAGTAATCACCTGTATCCCATTTATTGTTTTTGTTTCGATCTATGATCAACCTCAACACATAGGAATCAGGATCTAAAAAGGGAACATCAAACTTTTCAGAGCCTAAAACAACTTTCTCAAAAACCACATTATTCTTTTTATCTAGCAGTTGAATTATGCTTTGTTGACCAGAAAACTGTTCGAGGTTAATAATGTGAAAGGCATAATCACGTTCTTTCTTGGTTGAGAATTTATAGGAAGAAGTATCTGCTTGATCACCAAAAAAAGAGGTTGCAAAATCAGGAAGAACATGAAGTTGATATTGATCTCCAAAAGCGATATCGCCTTCAATTTCAATTTCATAACTCGACTCTGATAGCGTTAACTTCGGTGTTGGTATGGTATCCTCATTTTTAACAAAAGTGCAGAAAGCGCTATTTAATTCTTCAATTGGCATGTCACTTTTTAAAGTGAGAATGGAAGAAGGAGTAACCGTTGGCTGTTTCTCTTTTAACGTAAATTCCTTTTTATCGAAATCCGCTTTTCTTAAAAAGACGGTATCTAACCGACCATCATAAGTATTGTAGAATAAAGTGGTGTCGCCTTCTAATTCTTCAAACCAAACAACAATGGTGTCTCTCCCTTTATCAAAGTCTAAGAAGAACTCTCTCTTCTTTTCAAATGAAACCGCAAAATCTTCTGGAACATCATTGCTATAATAGATTTCTGCCTTTCCAAAACCCACCTGACGAGCCAAATTGAATTCAAGATCTCGCTCTCCATTGAACATTCGTGCATGATAAACAGTATCTATAACCGGATCTAATATTTCACCTTCAAAACCTAAAAGCTCTTGATTAGATGAAACTTTGAAGTTGAAATCTTTATCATCTACAACAATTAATCGATAAGGTTGGTCACTCACATTTTCAATGCTAAATGACCCGGCTTCTTGGGTAACAGAATAGTACAGTGGTTTATTCTTGAACGCGAAACTGTCAGTAGCATTCTCTGAATAGAGC
>JAOARK010000359.1 GCA_025210575.1 Schleiferiaceae bacterium | reverse complement strand
AGCGTACAGATGAAAAAGCCGGTTACGAAATATTTACTGTAAAGGGATGGGATTACCCAGCGCTTATTGAAGCTTATGAAAACGCTTCGAAGATTGCGAGAGAACAGCACATCCCGGTGCTTATCCATGTAAATGAAATGACTCAACCTCAAGGTCATTCAACCTCTGGTTCTCACGAGCGTTACAAGAGTAAAGAACGTCTTCAATGGGAACAAGACTTTGATTGTATTAAGAAGTTAAGAGAGTTTATTGAGAAAACAGGATTAGCTACAGCGGAGGAATTAGATCTTATTGAAAAGGACGCCAAGAAACATGTGCGAACTGAAAAAGGTGCGGCATGGAAAGAGTTTATCGGTGCCATCAAGGAAGACGTAAAAGAAGTATCAGCCCTATTAGATAAGCTTGCTGGTCAATCTACAAATGGAGCTTTTGTGGGTAAGGTAAAATCTGACCTTGAAGCTATAGGCGAACCTTTATTCAAGGATACAATAACAGCTGCTCGCCAAGCGATTCGCTTAGTGAGAGGTGAAGACAGTGAGGCTAGAACCGCTTTGATTCAATGGTTGGAAGAGAAAAATAAAGTTCATTACTCTAAATTCTCTTCATTACTCCACAGCGAATCTGCCGAAAATGCCAATGCCGTTGAGGGTGTAGCTCCGACATATGCAGATCAACCAGAATCTGTTGACGCGAGAATCGTGTTACGCGAGAATTTCGATCACATTCTTAGCAACAGACCTGAGGTAATGATCTTTGGTGAGGACAGCGGTAAGATCGGTGATGTAAATCAAGGATTAGAAGGATTACAAGATAAGCACGGTGAAAATCGTGTATATGATACAGGTATTAGAGAATGTACCATTTTAGGTCAAGGAATTGGAATGGCGATGAGAGGTCTTAGACCAATTGCCGAGATTCAATACTTAGACTATTTACTTTATGCGTTGCAAATTATGAGTGACGATCTGGCTACGGTGCAATACAGAACTTTTGGTGGCCAAAAAGCACCCGTAATTGTACGTACAAGAGGACATCGCTTAGAAGGAATCTGGCATTCTGGATCTCCAATGGGCGCAGTAATAAATGCTCTGCGAGGCGTAAATATTCTTGTGCCTAGAAACATGACAGTTGCAGCTGGTTTTTATAATACCATGCTTCAAAGTGATGAACCGGCTTTGATAGTTGAGTGCTTAAATGGCTATCGACTAAAAGAAGATCTACCTACCAACCTTGGAGAGTTTAAAACACCATTAGGTGTTGTTGAAACGATTAAAGAAGGTAAGGATATAACACTTGTGACCTACGGTTCTTGTTGTAGAATTGCCATGGACGCAGCCAGTGAACTTGAGAAAGCTGGTATTAGCGTTGAAGTTATTGACATTCAATCTTTACTTCCATTTGATAATGCACATGATATTGTGAAGTCTTTGGAAAAAACGAATCGTATAGTATTCTTAGACGAAGACGTACCTGGCGGAGCTACGGCATACATGATGCAACAAGTTGTAGAAAAGCAAGAAGGATATCGACATTTAGATAGTAAACCAAAAACCATTTCGGCAAGAGCGCATAGACCTGCTTATGGTACTGATGGTGATTATTTCAGTAAACCTTCTGTGGACGATGTGTTTGAGGCACTTTATGCGATGATGAATGAAGTTGACCCAACTCAATATCCTTCATTATACTAAAAGCTAGTTTTTGAGTAAAAAAGTTAAACTCTTTCCTAATACAGTTGCAGGCGTTATTAAAGGTCTGCAACTTATTTTTTTTGAAGACGTCTATGCTGATAAGGCCGTAGAACAAATTATTCAAGAAAATGAAAAATGGGGAAAGCGTGATCGAAACTTTGTAGCTGATTCTATTTATACCCTAGTAAGGTATTGGCGATTTTATTGGGATCTTTTCGATCAAGAACCTCAAGATGACACAAAATTGCTTTATGACTTCTTTGGTGTGTTTTGGAGATTTAATGGAAATGACTTACCCGATTGGAATGTCTTTAAAGATGCTATCTCTTTCGACTTAAAATCCGCTGAAAATGGTCTTTCTCGAGAATTAAAGATTCAAGAATCTTATCCCGATTGGCTTAATGATGTTGCGAATGAAGAATTGGCAGACCAATGGCCGGCTATTGCCAAGGAGTTAAATAAACCCGCGTTTGTATCATTGCGCGTGAATAAGCTGAAGTCCTCTGTTTATAATGTTGAATCTACTCTGAAGAAAAACAACATTCAAGTTTATGAAACAGAAGTTGAGCATGACGCAATTGTATTAGAATCTCGACCCAACCTTAAAGGTCTTCAAGCCTATAAGAATGGACTTTTTGAGATTCAGGACTTAGGTTCACAGCGTATTGGCGCATTTACACAAGTTAAAAAAGGGAACTACGTTATTGATGCTTGCTCTGGAGCTGGAGGAAAAGCTTTACAGATGGCATCAATGATGAATAATATTGGAAAGATTATTTCCTTAGATATTTTTCCGCGAAAGCTTAAGGAACAGCAGTTTCGTGCAAAACGAAATGGTGTTAAAATTATTAAGACTGAGCTTGTTTCGGATGATACCCCAAGCAAATATCAAGAAAAGGCAGATGTTCTTCTTCTCGATGTTCCTTGTTCTGGGACCGGAGTTATTAAACGGGAACCAGATACAAAATGGAAGCTAACTCCAGAAAAACTAGATGAGGTGATTCGCTTGCAAAAGGAATTATTAGCTGATTATATAGAAATGCTAAGGCCAGGCGGTAAATTGATTTATGCCACATGCAGTATTTTAAAATCTGAGAATGAAAATCAGATAGAATGGTTTTTAAACAATCATTCTAACTTTGAATTGGAAGCTGAAGAAAAACTTAACCCTTCAAAATTCAATGATGGATTTTACATGGCTCGATTGATCAAAAAGAAAAAATGAGTTTCAAAAAAATTACAGAACAATCCTCTCGTTACTCTGATTTAGAAAAGATGCCTTTAGGCGATCTCCTAAGAAACATAAACAAGGAAGATCATGAAGTACCCAGAGCTGTAGATAAAGTTATACCAGCCATAGAAATGCTCGCAGAGGCGGTTATTACCAGAATGAAGAAAGGTGGCCGATTGTTTTATATAGGTGCTGGAACAAGTGGAAGATTAGGAATAGTAGATGCATCAGAATGCCCCCCTACTTTTGGTGTTGACCATGGTTTAGTTGTAGGACTTATTGCAGGCGGAGACAGTGCGATCCGTAAAGCTGTAGAATTTGCGGAGGATGATGTAAATCAAGCATGGAAGGATTTAAACGATTACAACATTAATACGGAAGATACTGTTATTGGTATTGCAGCAAGCGGAACGACACCCTACGTTATTGGAGGTCTGAAAGAAGCTAGACGCAATGGTCTACTAACAGGAAGTATTACTTGTAATGCAAATTCCCCAGTTGCCAATGAAGCTGAGCATAAAATCGAAGTTTTGGT
>JAOARK010000358.1 GCA_025210575.1 Schleiferiaceae bacterium | reverse complement strand
CTCCATTACCACATGACGCGAGGATAACAACCGACAAACTCGCTAGTAAAATTTTCTTCATAGTTATTGTACATATTTATTTACTGCTCCCCAAGAACCCCCATTATAAGCTTCATAGCCTTTAGACTTTAAAATGCGAGTAGCATTTCCACTACGCATTCCCGAGGCGCAGCACAATACTACGGGTTTATCTTTTTTTATTTTACCCAAGCCACTATTTAATGTATTTAAAGGAATATTTTTTGATCCCTTTACGTGACCTGATTTAAATTCAGCAGGTGTTCGCACATCAATAATTTGCGCTTTTTGATTCTGAATCAAATCATTGAAATCTGCTTTTGGTCCTAAACCAAATAATCTTGAAAGCAATCCCATTACATCTTATGAATTTGCACTTCAGACCAGCCTCCGCCATTATACACTTGGTCTACACCCTGCTGCGCAAGGTACTGTGTAGCCTGACCACTTCTACCTCCAGACAGACAACACAAAACCAAAGGTTTGCTCATGTTCTTAAATTCATCTATACGATGCGGCACTTCGTTTAAAGGAATATTAATAGAGCCTGCAACATGGCCACCCGCAAACTCTCCTTCTGTTCTTACATCCACAATTGTTGCATTGGGATGATTTATCAATTCATTCATTGTCATAATTTTCGGCAAATATGAGGTTGTAACAAAAGACTAAATGTAACGTAAATCACAAAAAGCAAAACTCAACACTATTCAACAAAAAAGGGCGCTAACAGCGCCCTTTCATTATTTGATTATTGAAAGTCTATTTCAAAGTCAACTTCGTCTCACCAACTTTGTAACCTTCGGTAAACATCTCGATGTTATACTCTCCTTTAGCAAAGTCTTCTTTATCAAAATTCACACAAACCATGGTGTTTTCATTTTGATAATCTACCTCCGCTTTAGCGGAATAGATCAAAGGCTGACCATTGAATTCAAATGATTTTTCATCTTCGCCTTGAGCAGCCAATACCGTATTCTCTGAGGTCGTAATTCTAACATACACCTCTCTTGTTCCCGCTTCAGCCAATGGATTCTTTGCAATGGTTGCACAAGTAGTTATTCTTGTTGCTCTACGTGCTCTAACCGTTTCTTTTAGTTTACCACTTTTGTAAACTTTCACACCTTTCGCTTCAACTGTTGTTGCCTGCAGCATACTTCCCACGGCTACATCTCTTTGAAGCTCACGGTTTTCAGCATTCAACTCCATGTTACGTTGTTGCTCTTCAAACAAATTCATTTCCGCTTTTTCTTTCTCCATGCGCATCACTTCGTAAGCTGCGTTAATAGAGTCAATCTGGCTGATGAATTTCTTTTCTCTTTGTTTATAGGCCCAAACGCTATTCTTATAACGCTTGATCGCTTTTGCATCAGCTTCATTTACACTTTCTACTGAGTCTATCACCATTTGAAGCCTAGCAATCTCTGCTACGATGTATGCATCTAGACTATCATTCTCACTTTCGCGATCTTCTAGATTACTTTTCATCTGTTCTAGATCAAATATGAGGCGTTCTTTCTCTTGACCTACATCTGATAATTCTCCTTTGGTACTAGTTAGCATATAAGCCAAAACTGCTACAACAAGTAATAAGATCCCGATAATAATCTTAGGACTGTTACTTTTCTTTTGTTCTTCCATAAAACAACGAGTTTATAATTTGAGTTAACTTAATAGCGGCAAATGTAAACTAAATGAACACTTTAACAGAATCAATAAACCTTAAGTCTTGGTTAACATCTTTGGCCAATCTCATCTTTCCTCAAGAGTGCCCTGGGTGTAAAAATCCTCTTCTAAGTGATGAGCTTTGGCTTTGCCTTGAGTGTGAATTAAAGTTGCCTATTGCGCCTTATCTCTTACACAACGAGAATCCCATTACGGCATTGGTTAAAGGAAGGTTAAAAATTGAGTTTGGCACCAGTTTTATGATTTTCACCAAGGATGGGCTGGCACAAAATTTAATTCACCATCTTAAATACAGTGGCCGTACCGATATTGGCGAAAAACTGGGAGTCATGTTTGCCAAACGCTTAATAGGAAAAGTTCAAACCCCAGACGCCATTCTCCCAGTTCCGTTGCACCCCAACAAAGAGAAGATCAGGGGGTACAATCAGAGTTGGCATATTGCAAAAGGCATGTGCAAGGTCTTTGATATCCCGATTGCCGACAGTATTGTAGAACGCATAAAAGAAAACCCTAGTCAAACCAAATTATCTCGCTACAACAGATGGGAAAATGTAAAGGACATTTTTACTTCTACAAGAAAGCATACCTATGAGTACATATGGATTGTAGATGATACGCTTACCACTGGATCTACTTTAGAGGCCTGTGCAATGGCGCTATTAAAAAATAGGGAAATTAAAATTGGAATAGCAACCTTAGCGTATGCCGATTAGGCATGCAAATAAACTCGAGGAACTCTTGAAGAGATGTGTACGAGCATTTCATAAGGAATAGTTTCTGCTATTTGAGCAAGTTCGTTTACAGTGATCTGATTCCCAAAAAGCTCAACCTCATCTCCTTTTTCCACCTCTAAATGAGTAACATCCACCATGAGCATATCCATGCAGACATTACCGATTACTTTGCAACGCTGGCCATTAATTAGGACCTCAGCTTTACCCTTACCTAATGCTCTAAAATAACCATCTGCATAACCCACAGGAAGGGTGGCAATTTTTGTATCGTTCTTAGCTATGAAGCCGCGACTATACCCAACACTTTGTCCTGCGAGGACCATTTTTACTTGAGAAACATGGGTGATAAATCGACTTACAGGTTGCAACTTTTTTTGAATGGTTTGAGACGAATCGATACCATAAAGTCCAATTCCCAAACGCACCATATCCATTGCCCTTTCTGGAAAACGCACTACTCCTGCCGAATTCAACGCATGTTTGATAATCGCATAACCTAAGTCTCGCTCAAGTCTGTTAATGATCCCCTCAAAGAGATCAAGCTGTTCTTTTGAGAATTCATCAAACTGCATTTCATCCGCTCCCGCTAAATGGGTAAATCCACTTTTTACTTCAACACGCGCATCTCTATGCAGCATTACCGGCAGCAATTCAACATCTTCCTTGCTCAATCCAAGACGATGCATTCCAGTATCGATCTTGATATGAATACTAAATCTTGCCTTTGGGTCTTGTTCTTGTTCAATGACATCAAGAAAAGCCGAAAGTAGATCTAGACTATAAATCTCAGGCTCTAGCTGATACTTTAACAATTTGGTCATTCCATCTATAGAAGGATTCATTACCATTATAGGCAAATTGATTCCAGAATTACGCAATGCCACACCCTCTTCAATGTAGGCAACCCCTAAGTAGTCTACATCATGAAATTGCAACAACGAAGCTACTTCAGAACTTCCACTTCCATAAGAAAAAGCTTTGACCATAGCCATGACCTTTGTTGTTTTTGGAAGAAGAGATTTGAAATAGTTCAGATTGTGAACCATCGCCTCCAAAGTCACTTCTAGAAACGTCTCATGTTTTTTATCTGTTAGCGCATCGGCCAATTTCTCTAAGGCATATCTCCGTGCCCCTTTAATTAGAATTGCCGAACCATCAATTCTTTTATTGCTGAAATGCAATAACAATTCTTGAACATTCGAAAACCAAGTCGTATTGGATCTTCCCTCGAAGCCCTTCCACTCCGAACCAACCAAATACATCTCATCTAACTGATAACTATGAATCAACTCAAACATCTTATCATAGAATTCTGCGCTACCTTCAATCTGCTCAAAGGCAGATAAGACCACAATCTTTTCTCCAGAAACTCTTTGGTTATTCAGGCTGTTCAGTGCAATGCGCAACGAACTAGGGTCAGAATTATAGTAATCTGAAATGAGTATGCTACCATTTCTTCCATGAACCATACTCAAACGCATCTCAACAGATTGAAGACTCATCATTTTTGCAGCCACTTTATCGGGAGACATTCCCAATTCCAAAGCCATTAACCAAGCGTGAATCGCATTTTCAATGCTTGCTTCGTCATCAAAGGGAATAGATATTTTTAAACTTTGTCCTTTATAAACTCCAGAAATGGAAGTTTTTCCTTCTGACACTGACCACTCTACTTGGCGAAGCTCACCCCTATCCTCTTTACTCCAATATTTCAATTCCTTTTCAGGGAATTTTTCTTCAATGCTATGTAAAATGGCTTGGTCATCTCCATCAAAAATTATGGTATCAACGGATGAAAACAACTTTATTTTTTCTTGCAATTTTTGAGCATTGTTCACAAAACCTTCGCTATGCGCCTCTTTCAGATTGGTTAAAATTCCAATAGTTGGTTGGATCATTTTAGCCAATCGAACCATTTCCTTGGGCTGAGATATTCCTGCTTCTATAATGGCTAGCGTATGGAAATCTTCTATTAAACTCAACGACAAAGGCACACCGACTTGAGAGTTATAGCTCTTTGGGCTTCTCACGATATTGAACTCCTCATGTAGAAGCTGAAATAACCACTCTTTGACAATGGTCTTACCGTTGCTTCCTGTAATACCGATTACCGGAAAATCAAATTTTGCTCTATGCGCTGCGGCTAAATCTTGAAGTGCCTGTAAAGTATCTTCTACTTGAATAACAAGTGCATCTTCTGGCAATCGAAGTTCTTTTGATACCAGAAAGGATTTTACTCCTTTGGCATATGCATCATTGACGTAATTATGTCCATCATTGGTTGGAGTCACTAAGGCCACAAACAAACTCTCAGCGGCATCAATTACTTTTCTAGAATCTGTACTAAAACGTGCAATATTCTGCTCTGCATTTCCTTGCAGTAAAGCTCCTTTGGTTATGTTGAGCACATCTTGTATAGAGAATTGCAATGCCAATTAGCCTCGACCTTTCATATTTACAAATGCCGTTCTACTCAAAGGTTCGTATTTGTCTTTTTCTCCAAGTTCAATTTGATCCTCTGAACTTGATTTACGAAATGAATAATTTGCCAGCATTCCTGTTTGCGTACAAATGGCATGAACTTTTGTAACGTATTCTGCAATGGCCATTAGATTAGGCATTGGACCGAAGGGTTTCCCAGAATAATCCATATCGAGACCGGCAACAATTACTCGCTTCCCACTATCCGCCAAAGCATTACAAACTTCAACAATATCATCATCAAAAAATTGAGCTTCATCAACCCCTACAACTTCAACATCTTTAGCTAATGCCAATATCTCTTTAGAAGAAGAAACACAAATAGAATCAACTGCATTTTTGTTGTGAGAGACAACGCGATCTACCTCATATCGGGTATCTACCGCTGGCTTAAATATCAGAATAGATTGTTTGGCAATTACCGCTCTATTAATTCGTCTCAATAATTCTTCGGTTTTACCCGAAAACATTGAGCCCGTTACTACTTCTATCCAGCCGCTTTGCGACTCTCCTTTCAATGTATTTTCAAGAAACATTTTTGTACTTTCAACCGCTTTCTGTAAAGAAGCAAATCTAATAAAATAGACCCCCAAACGTTTACTACAAATAAAGAGATGGAAGATATTGTTAAGTCGCTGAAGGAATTAAGTTTAGAAATTTTACAAGCGGAAAAGAGAAATACAAATGAATGGTTGAAAGCAGTAAGTAATCTTCACGAGCAGCTTTTAATATTGAAATATCTTGACGACCGCAAACAGCAATTAGAGTCCATCGAAAAAAAGGTGAAAGAAAAATTAGAAAACATTGTTTCTAATGAACCTCTAGAAGTGGATATCGCTGCAGAACCAATTGTGACAAAACCAAAAGAGACACCTATTGCTAAAGAGCCCACTCCTGAACCCATTCTAGGAGAAGAGATTAGACGTGTACCAGATCCACAAGGTCCTCCTGTTAACCATGAAGCAGATTCTATTTACGAAGAACCCAAACCCGTTACACCTGTTGTAGAGGTTGAAAAGATGGAAGATAAACCCGAAACTGTAATAGAAGAGGCGCCAAAACCCGAGCCCGTTGCTAAGGTTGAGCCAACACCAGTAAAAGAAGAAACTCCAATTAAGGTAAGTAGCGGAGCGAAAGTTTCGATAGCGGAGAAGGCCGCAGCTTCAAAAGCTAAGAAATCGTTAAATGAAAAACTGTCTGGAAATTCAATAAAGTTTGGCTTAAACGACCGAATAGCTTTTGTAAAACATCTTTTCAACGGAAGTCAAGAAGACTTCAATAGAGTACTTTCTCAACTCAATTCTTTTAACGATTACAGCGAAGCACAAAATTTTATTGAGCACATTGTAAAGCCTGAATACAACTGGGGTGGCAAACCAGAATTTGAAGAGCGCTTTATGGAATCACTTGAAAACAGATACGCTTAAAAATGCTTTATCTCGTTCCCACTCCTGTGGGCAATTTGCAAGACATTACGCTTCGAGCATTGGAGGTTTTAAAATCTGTGAATTTAATCCTTGCTGAAGACACCCGTACTTCTGGAAAATTACTCAAGCACTTTGAGATTGAAACACCAATGCTCTCGCACCATATGCACAATGAGCACAAAATGGTAGAACAATTAGCCAAGCGGATGGCTGCTGGAGAATCTTTTGCTTTGATCAGCGATGCCGGTACTCCAGCAATCTCAGACCCTGGATTCCTCCTCGTTCGCGAATGCATTGCACAAAATGTGCGAGTGGAGTGTTTGCCAGGCGCAACAGCGTTTGTCCCCGCCTTGGTAGCGAGTGGTCTTCCAAACGATAAATTTGTTTTTGAAGGATTTTTACCCGTAAAGAAAGGCAGACAAACTCGACTTACTTTTCTTGCTGAAGAGACGAGAACAATGGTTTTTTATGAATCTCCACATAAGCTCTTAAAAACGCTTAGAGACTTTATCACCTTCTTTGGCGAAGAAAGATTGCTTTCTGTTTCGAGAGAGATTTCCAAGAAATTTGAAGAACATATTCGAGGATCGGCTATTGAAGTACTGGAACATTTTAAAATAAAAGCACCTAAAGGCGAGTTTGTATTAGTAGTACAAGGCAAAAACTCGAAAAAATGAAATCCCTAACGGCATTATTTTTACTGTTCT
>JAOARK010000357.1 GCA_025210575.1 Schleiferiaceae bacterium | reverse complement strand
CATTGAACGGAAAAGTCCAAGACCGCCTAGAGCGTTACAAAGATCCATCAACCAACTGAAGAAACGGGATGATATCATAATCTCGAAACCGGACAAAGGGTCAGGCGTTGTCGTCATGGACAGATCTGACTATGTGCGTTTATTAAGTGAGGCGTCCATCAATGATGAAACAAAATTCAAGCCAGTATCCTTGGAAAGACCAAGTACAAGAGGTAGACCACCACAACATTATCACCCTCTGCTAGAAAAAGAGAAACATCTGGAGCCCGTGGTTCGAAAAATTCTTCCTAAACACGTCGCTGATTCAGTCTGCCAGAAGGGCTCGAGATTGGCACACCTCTATGGTCTGCCCAAGACGCATAAACAACGATTGGCGATGCGACCAATCTTGTCTGCCACGGGCACATATAATTATGTTCTTGCGAAATGGCTCGACGAGAAACTGAAACCGCTCTCAGTCAACAAATATACAGTCACTGATGTTTTCCAGTTTGCCGATGAGATCAAGGCGTTGCGATTTAATGAACATGATATTTTAGTATCATATGACGTATCTTCGCTCTTCACGAATGTGCCTCTAGAAGAAACAATACAGATCCTTGCTAACAAAGCTTTTACTGAGGATTGGTTCAATGTGACATACAACCTGAACATCAGCCGAGATGATCTCGTTACCCTTCTAAGAGTGGCTACCAAACACCAACTTTTCCAATTTAATGGCAGCCTCTACGAACAAATAGATGGCGTGGGGATGGGATCACCCACTGGGACCGCTCATGGCAAATACATTCATGTGTTCCATCGAGGAGAAGCTTGAAAGGGAGAATAAACTACCCTATTTCTACAGAAGGTACGTGGATGACACCTTAGCCGCGGTGCAGGACATTCCAACTGCTACAGCTTTTCTTGCAACGCTGAACAAAGCACACCCTTCAATCAACTTTACGATGGAAGTAGCAATCAATGACAAACTGCCTTTCATCGGAATGGAACCCATGAAGATGGGTAGCAAAGTTAGAACATGCATCTACAGGAAAACAACAGATAAAGGCCTTCTTCTCCATTACCAAAGCCATGTGGATAACAGGTATAAACGATCTCTTCTCACGACTATGTTAAATCGTGCACATAGACTCTCATCTTCATCTGATCTTTTCGCTGCTGAATGTGATAACCTGAAAGAGATCTTTCTCAAGCTTAAGTACCCTGAGAGACTCATTAACTGTACAATCACCAGATTCATTGAGTCGCAAGACCGAGAACAAGCACTTGATATTCAAGTTAATAAGCCCATTCGGATTATTCTTCCCTTTAAAGATCAGCGATCAGCCGACTTAGTACGAAGACAGCTCTCCGATCTTGCGAAGAAAATTAACAGTGACTTGCGCCCAGTGTTTACGAGCAAGAAAATTGCTGAAGAGATCAAAGTGACGGAACCCAAACCACCTCTTGTTAACGAACAATGCGTTGTTTATGAATACAAATGTGATCTGTGCGACGCAGATTATGTGGGCTATACATGCCGACACCTATTTCAGCGCATTAACGAGCATAAGCATTCTGTCATTGGTAAACACCTGCGGGACGTACACAATCTGAGGAACAAAGATCTCCGTGACCAATTTACAATCCTCAAGAAATGCCGTGGGAAACTGGATTGCTTAATTTATGAAATGCTCTTCATCAAAAACAAAAAACCAACACTTAACATTCAATCTGACTCCATTAAAGCAAAACTTTTTATTTGACAGTTCAAGCGCACCACGCTTGGTATTTTATTTTTATTCATCGATTATTTTTATCTCTTAATCATATGCACTGAGACCTTCACACGTACATTTACTATATAACGAACTCACATAACGTATCTTATTTGAATTTGAGAATGATGGCATGGAGCCGTCGAAACGTCATTCCTTAATATCGCTGCTTTTTATTCTTAATTGTTTATCGAAAACCTTAGTTATTAACATCTTTTTGTTCTTTATTTTACTAAACGTGTGGGTGGCTACATCATTTTTATTACATCACCGTTTTTGAATATCCACCATTACAGACTGTAACTGGGTATAAGCAATCTGATACGGACAATCTCATGAGCATGACTTCGAAAAGGCAAAAGCCAAAACACACATCAATGGAAACCTAAAAGCAGTGGTGTCATTTGTTAGAAATTACTATACTAGTACACTAAAGGTGTCAAAGGGGTTTTATCATGAGTCATGCATGGACAAGTTTTGATCTGAGATTGAAATTTTGCCCTTGTGTTTTAGAAAAATATCTGAAATTTAATTAGAATTACCCCTCTCTGTAACCGACAATTCACTTACTATTTCAGTTTGGTTTCTAGGCACATTTTATGTGTGAGTGAAGGTACTTAGTTATAAGTTTAGGACTCTGTTGAGCAAAATCCTCGTGAAAAAAATCCTGGTGAAAGTACCCCTTTACTCCCTCCATATTTCCAAAGATGAGCATGTATGAGCATGTTTTGAAGTACAAGCTTTAAATCTGCAGCCATACAATACTGGGAAATATGGCTTCAGATCATTCTTTGTCTGATAAGCCGTTGAAGTTAATTAACCTTTTAAGGTCTCCGATTTGATTGAATGACTGAGGGAGGGAGGGAAGCAATGAAATTTAGACAAAAATAACCCTGTGTGACTGGGTCTCTTCAAGGAGAATCTATGT
>JAOARK010000035.1 GCA_025210575.1 Schleiferiaceae bacterium | reverse complement strand
GGAAGCGCTTATGGCTTCTGGAGAAAAGGGGCTTGTTCAGCTGGTAATGTCAAGCCATGCTGGGATGACACAAGAAGAGTTTAGGCTACAGGTTATAGAGTGGAATAAAAATGCTCGCCACCCTCGCTTTGAGAAAGCATATACAGAAATGGTCTATCAACCCATGTTAGAGCTTTTACAGTATTTACAAGAAAATGAGTTTAAGACCTACATCGTTTCAGGAGGTGGGGTTGACTTTATGCGGCCGCTGGTTTCTGAAATTTATAACATACCACCAGAGATGATTATTGGTTCTACTCTTAAAACGGAGTATGAATATAACAATGGGGAACCTAAAATTTATCGCAAGCCTGAACTCTTTTTTGTGGATGACAAGCATGGGAAGCCTGAGAATATTCAAAGAATAATTGGAAGAAAACCCGTGATCGCAGTGGGAAATTCTGACGGTGATCTAGCGATGCTGCAATACACATCATCAGCAACCAACTTTTTGAATATATATGTACACCATACCGATGGTCAACGCGAATGGGCCTATGACAGAGACTCACATGTTGGTCGTTTAGATAAAGGTCTAGATCAGGCTCATTCCGAAGGCTGGACTGTTGTAGATATGAAAAAAGATTGGAAAGTGATATTTCCATTTGACTCGAAATAATCAATCAAGAATTTTTTGCAAGTAGCTTATGAGAACCTCTTTAACCCTTTTGTTCCTCTTTCTTATTCAATTGTCTTGGGCACAAGAAGAAGATCCTATGAAATACAGACATTTTGCTTCGGTGACCTTTGCTTACGGTATTGTTCCTCAAGGAAGTGATGAAGACAATATTGAAAAAGGTCATTTGGTGCCCGCGTTAGGAGCTGATTATTTATTCAGACTCGCTCCGAAATGGGAAGTGGGTTTAATGGTAGACTTTGAATTGGCTACTTACGTAATTCCTCGAAAAGAAAATTTAAAAAGGGAACGTGCTTTGTTGATTGTGCCTGTTGGGGTGTACAACATCTTACCAGGATGGTCTGCCTTTGGTGGCGCAGGAATAGAGCTGGAAAAACACAAGAACTTGCCAGTCTTTCGTTTAGGAACAGAGTACTCTTTTCCGATAAAAAATAGGTGGGTTATTCCGGTGGGTATATTTATGGATGTAAAAGAAGGTTATGAAAACTTCTCATTTAGTGTCGGTATAGGCCGTTCATTCTGAATTGAAAGAACTAATTCTTTAATTTCATAGTTTATGAAAAAGGCCATTCTCATTTTTTCAGCTTTTGTGATTTTGCTGTTTGTCCTTATCAAAGGAGGAGAATTGTGGCTGGAGTTGAATTTTGAAAAGACCATTAATGAAGATGAGAACCGGGCCTATGATATCACCTATTCAGATCTTGATTTTCATACTTTATTTAAAGGGGTAACCTTAGAGAAGGTGGCTATTGTTCCTTTGCGTATAGATAGCAGTACCTATGTTAAAGGTGAAGTTGAGTATGCCACAATTAAGGGTTTGGTTTGGCTGGAGCTTATGTTTAATGGGAGGCTAAATATTGAAGAGGTTTCTTTTGAGAAACCAGTCTTCGAAGTGAACATAGGTACAAAAAAGAACAAGAAAAACAGTGGACAAGGTATACAGTCTCTTTTCGGAGACATCTTGTCCCGTGGCGATTTGTCGAGTTTCAACATATATCATGGAAAAGTGATCATTAAAGAACCTGATGGCAACATAAAGGGGCGGATTAGGAACATTGATATAAAAGCTTCGGAAATAGAGACTGATTCGATCAAGTTGCAACATATTATTCCCTTTAGGATGGGAAACTTAAATGTGACTATTGATAGTGCTATGTTTCAGTTAAATGAGTTTACCCAAATAAATCTTGGAGATATTCATTATGAATTGAAAGACGAAGTCCTCAGTATGCATAACTTCTCTATTGGTTTTACCGAAGATTGGGTGAAAGTAAGTAAGCGTATTAAAGTTCAGAAAGATCTTATTTCAGCACATGTAAAAGAACTTAAACTTATTGAGCTGGCAACTTCAAGTGAGTTCTATTCTAATCTGGATTTGGTGGCCAAAAAATTAGAAGTGAATGGTTTGGATTTAAAAGTCAGAAAGAACAAAAACTTTCAGCGTCCCCCAGATACCTATAAACCCATGTTTAAAGGCATGGTAGATTTAATACCAATACAATTAGATGTAGATTCCATTTTGATTACAGATTCACAGATCAGTTATGAAGAATTGGGAAAAGATAAAAAGCACAGCGCAGAAATCAGTTTTCGAAAAATTGAAGGTAGCATTACAGGTTTAACCACTTTTGAAGAGGAACAAAAACAAAGGCAAGAATTTGTGGCAAACTTGAATGCAGAATTATACAATTCTGGCAAAATGAAGATCAAGTTAACCGTCCCTTATGAAGAAGATCGGATTGAGTTGATATCTGACATGGGTTCGATGCCAATGGAAGATTTTAATGCTTTAGCTATTCCTATGGCGGCAGTGCAAATAGACTCTGGACAATTAAAGC
>JAOARK010000356.1 GCA_025210575.1 Schleiferiaceae bacterium | reverse complement strand
GTTCTTCGAAGAATAGCTTCAAAGATATTTCATAGGAATTGAACATCACATCCAAACGGGTGAAATCATCACTCCTCGAGTGATTAGAAAATTAAAAGCTCAAGCAGCATAGCCTTAAGACTAGGTCATTAACACAACTGCAACTGAATTATAAAACCGAGTGTAAACAAAATTGCGCCTATCGTCAATGCAGTAGACCTGAATTCAGACCGCTCAATTAACTTATTGACGAGAGGCATTGCTAAACGTTGGTGCAAAGTGTTTTTGATCTTTTTGTATCTGAATATGAAAATGAAATATGCAATGGTGCATATCCCCAAGACGACATAGTAATTCACGATTTCACTATGGCTGATACCGGTAGTAGCGCCTTTGTAAGCTTTTATCAATCCGCTAATGGTAAAAGTGAGACCGTAGCCTAAAACCACTACCCAAATAATGAGCATAGGTAAAAAAGAGAGGAGCTTTTGTAGCTGAAGCCGCATTCTTTTTAATGTCTTTTCACCTAGCAGCTCCGGTGCCGCAAACCAAAAAGCAATAAACTGCAAAATGAGCGCTGTCGCATTGATCCATTTCATGTGAACAATATACCAACCCTTTAAAAGTCAAAAATTACCCTCTTTGGTTTTTTTTTCACCTTTTTGGTTTTGCCATGTCACTGCACTTTTGCCTTGATTATTTACGAGATAAAATTTGAGATCTAAGATTTTCAATTTGAACTTAAGACTAAAAACTCAAGACAAGGATAAAGATGACGCTTACAACAGAACCCATTAAGAAAACCATGATGACCATGATTGCACCAGCCAGTTTTGGTATGCTTATGACCTTTTTATTTCAATTGGTAGATACCTACTTCGTTGGAAAGCTAGGAACTTCACAATTGGCAGCGGTTAGTTTTGCCTATCCTATATACATACTTGTGGTTGGCCTTTTTATGGGTATTGGCGCTGGAATTTCGTCCGTTGTAGGAAAGGCTTTAGGGGAAGAAAACACCGATAAATCGAAAAGCATCATCATGCTGTCTCAGGTGTTCTTCATGATTTTAACCGTGGGTATTGGCGTTGCAGGTTATTATGCTATTACGCCCGTATTTTCTGCATTGGGTGCGTCAACAGAAATGCTCCCACTAGTAGCGGATTACATGGAAGTAATTTATCTCGGAATGTTATTCTTGGTGGGCACACTTATTACCAATGCATCTCTTATGGCCAAAGGCGTAATGATTAAAACTACAATCATTATGGCTATTGGTGGACTTGTAAATCTCGTTCTAGATTACGTATTGATTTTCGGAATGGGAAGCATTCCTGCCATGGAGTTACAAGGTGCAGGCTTAGCAACAGTTATTTCATGGATGGTCACTTTCATCCTCATGAATATTCTGCTCTTAAAAGAAGGCTTATTCTCCTTCTCTGGATTTAAGAATTTCGCAAAAGCAAAGACACAGTTAAAGGAGGTTCTAACCATTGGAGGACCAGCTGTAGCCGCTCAAATTTTGAATCCAATTGCCATTGCCGTAATCACCAGGGTTGTTTCCAAGTATGGAGAAGAAGCTATTGCAGCTTATGGAATTGCAACCAGAGTAGAGTCTTTAGGCCTTACCGGAGTTCTTGCATTAAGCGTAATCATGACTCCCTTAGTAGCACAAAACTATGGAGCCAAAATCATGGAACGCATAGACCAAATCATTGTTTATGCAGGGAAAACAACAGTATACTGGAGCATTGCCTTATTGGCTATCTTGATCTTCTTTTCAGGAAATATTGCCGCCATTTTTACAGACAACGCCACCGTTATTGCCAACGCTAAATACTATTTCATCATTGTTGGCTTGTCTTTCCCAGGATTTGGCTTGGCCCTTGTGAGCACCTCATTTTTCAATGGAGTCTATCAACCCAAAAAATCATTGAATTTAACCTTGATAAAATCTTTAGCATTCACCATTCCTCTGGCGCTTTTGGGTTCGTTCTGGCAGCTTGAAGGCATTTGGATAGGTATCGCTGTAGCAAATGTTCTTGGTGCGATATACTCAGACCGATTACTAAAAGGATGGATGCGTGAGAACAACTCATCACTGGTTAATGCCAATGTAATTATGGCTTATATGGATGACATGAAATACGTATTTTCAAAGCTAGGTTGGCGCAAGTAAGTTCGCTCGTTAATTATCGACCAATGTTGGACTGATTCACAACACAATTTGCTCTGCCAGGAAGGCAGGGCTTTATACTTTAATCTATGAAAGCATCAGATCTGATGGTAAAGGCGCTGGAAAATGAGGGTGTGGAATACATCTTCGGAATTCCAGGAGAAGAGAATTTAGACCTTCTTGATTCTTTGAAAGACTCTTCCATAAAACTTATTCTTACAAGACACGAACAGGCTGCCGGGTTTATGGCAGCGACTTACGGCAGGTTAACAGGTAAGCCTGGTGTATGTCTTTCAACTTTAGGTCCTGGAGCAACTAATTTCACCACCTCTGCGGCCTATGCGCAATTAGGTGGTATGCCAATGATGATGATCACTGGACAAAAGCCTATCAAAAAATCAAAACAAGGTCGCTTTCAAATTGTAGATGTGGTTGAACTCATGCAACCCATTACAAAGTTTGCCCATCAAATTGTCAATGGTAACAGCATCCCATCGCTTATGCGCGAAGCATTTCGTATTGCCATGGAAGAAAGACCTGGAGCCGTGCATTTAGAATTACCTGAGGATATTGCTGCCGAAGAAAGTGACGACCAGATTTACCCTGTGGTAGGTCACCGTAGACCAGATGCTGATATGGGTTCCATTGGCGAAGCTGCGAAAATGATAGAACAGGCAAAAATGCCTTTATTGCTGATTGGCGCTGGTGCCAACCGCAAACGTACGAGCAAGTCATTAACCGAGTTTGTCAATAAAACAGGAATTCCATTTTTCAATACACAAATGGGCAAGGGTGTGGTAGACGAACGTCACCCTAACTTTTTAGGTACTGCTGCCTTGAGTAGCGATGATTTTATTCATTGCGCCATCAATCGCGCAGACTTAATTATCAATGTTGGTCATGATGTAATCGAGAAACCTCCTTTCTTCATGGAAGCAGGTGGGACAAAAGTGATTCATGTTAACTTCTTTCCTGCGCGCATGGATGAGGTATATTTCCCCCAATTAAATATCATCGGAGACATTGCGTCATCAGTTCGTGGCTTGACCCAAGAAATTAAAGACCATAGAAATTGGGATTTGAGTTATTACGGTCGTGTAAAGCAAGAAGTAGAAGAACATTTAAGCAAGTATTTCGAGGACAATAGATTCCCTATGCTTCCACAAAGACTGGTGAATCTTTTGCGAAATGCACTCAACGATGAAGATATCATCACATTAGACAATGGAGTGTATAAAATTTGGTTCGCACGAAATTACAAGGCTCATCAATCAAACACTCTTTTGCTAGACAATGCTTTAGCTACCATGGGGGCAGGACTTCCATCAGCTATGGCTGCTAAATTGCTGAATCCTGAAAAAAGGGTGGTGTCCGTATGTGGTGATGGTGGTTTTATGATGAACTCTCAAGAACTAGAAACCGCAGTTCGTTTAGGAATGAACTTAACGGTAATTATTCTGAATGACAGTGCCTATGGCATGATCAAATGGAAACAAGAAGCCATGGGATTGGCTAATTATGGATTGGATTATCGCAATCCTGATTTTGTGAAGTATGCCGAGAGCTACGGAGCACATGGACATCGTCCAACGAGTGATGACGATTTTCAGCAAATTCTAGACACGTGTTTAAGCAGTGATGGGGTTCATGTTATCGACCTCCCTGTCGATTACTCGCTCAACCATCACATATTAAATGTTTTAATAAAAGAAAAAGCCTGCGTGCTTTAATCCTGATAGATATGAAAACCTTGAAAGTCCTTTCTCCCTTTGACCAAAGTGTAATCGAAGAAATTCCACTGGTGGGAAAACAAGAAGTTGACAATGCACTTACGAAAGCTTACGCTTTGTTTGAAGATCAAAGCAGTTGGCTTCCTCCACATGAGCGAATTGCCATATTAGAACGCACGGCAGAATTGATGCAAGGCCGTGTTGAAGAACTGACCTTGCGTGCAGCTGGAGAAGGTGGGAAACCTTACATGGATTCTAAAGCTGAAGTTTTACGTGCAATCAATGGGGTTAAGATCGCAGCACATGAAATTGAAAACCTTAAGGGAGGACAAATCCCGATGGGGTTGACTCCAGCATCTGAAAATCGATGGGCATTTACCATGCGTGAGCCCATTGGAGTAGTTGCATCAGTAAGTGCTTTTAACCACCCTTTAAACCTAACAATTCATCAAACAGTTACCGCTTTTGCAGCGGGATGTCCTGTGGTCATAAAGCCTGCGAGCACCACTCCGCTTTCTTGCATCGCTTTTGTAGAAATACTCAAAGAAGCAGGTATGCCTGAAGATTGGTGCCAAGTGGTAATTTCGGATCGGGAGGCAAGCGAAATGTTGGTTACAGATGAACGGGTAAATTATTTCTCTTTTATCGGCTCCGCTAAAGTGGGTTGGTATCTAAAATCTAAATTATCTCCAGGAACTCGATGTGCCCTTGAACATGGAGGTGCTGCGCCAGTTATTGTAGATAAAAATGTAAATATTTCAGAAATTCTTCCACCCCTAGCGAAAGGTGGTTTTTACCATGCAGGGCAAGTGTGTGTTTCTGTGCAGCGGGTTTTCGTTGAAAAAAGCAAAGTAAATGCTGTGGCGAATGGCCTTGCCGAGATAGCTAAAAAATTGGTTGTTGGAGATCCGCTAGATCCCCAAACCGAGGTAGGCCCTTTGATTCAACCCAAGGAGTTAGACCGTGTGGAAGCATGGGTAAATGAAGCTGTGGAGGCAGGCGCTGAACTTTTATGTGGTGGAAAACGCATCAGCGATTCATTGTACGAGCCCACTGTTTTACTTAATCCCCCTGCAGATGCCAAAGTTTCAACTTTAGAGATTTTCGGTCCCGTGGTTTGTGTTTATAGTTATACTGATAGAGCAGAAGCCATCAAAATGGCCAATGCATTAGATGTACATTTTCAAGCTTCAGTATTTACAAAAGACTTGGATGTTGCTATGGAAAGCGTAAAACTTCTCAATGCCACAGCCGTTATGGTGAACGACCATACTGCCTTTCGGGTAGATTGGATGCCTTTTGGCGGACGTGATGCATCTGGAGAAGGTATGGGCGGTATTCCCTACTCTATGCACGAAATGACACGCGAAAAATTGATGGTAATCAAAAGTGATTTGATATAAATGGACTTCACGAACAACACAAGCAAAAAGCAATATAAAATGGTTGTTGAAGAAACCATGGTTGTGATAGATTATATGGAAGCTCAAGACCGTATTTATTTAACGCATACTGAAGTTCCGAAAGGTTTAGAAGGAAAAGGCTATGGAAGTAAGATTATTCAACTCGCATTAGAAGACATTGAAAAACGTGATTTGAAATTGGTTCCCCTATGTCCATTTGTCGCGGCATTTTTAAAACGTCATCCCGAATGGAAAAGAATTCTATGGGAAGGTGTGAACATCGGTTAACACCTTCACTTTAATAGAAAGAAGACAGTTGTTGTATCTTTAATCTATGGATGCATTGGCCTTCTTACTTCATCTGCTTAACCAAATCACCCCGTTAGAAGAAAGTGAACAAGAACTCATTGCAAAAAGCTTTAAACCGCTTTCGCTGAAAAAAGGAGAGTACTTTTTACAATCGGGAGAAGTGAACAAGCATGTTGGTTTCTTAGCAAAAGGATTGGTCCGATATTTTGTTTTTAAAGACCATGACGAATCTACTTTCATTTTCACCAAAGAAGGTGAGTTTATTGCCGATTACCAAAGCTTTAACAACAACACCAAATCGGTACAAAACATCCAAGCCATTGAAGATTGTGAGCTTTTGGTTATAGATTACAAAAGCGTGCAAAATGTGTTTAATACGACCAAGAACGGCAACCTCATTGGTCGCCTCATTGTAGAACATCGCTTTGATGTAATGGTACATCAACTCTTAGCGATTTACATGCAAAACCATGAGGAGCGTTACCAAAGTTTTGTGACGCATTATTCTGATTTAAACCAGCGCATCCCGCAATACCTTATCGCATCCTATGTTGGCGTAAAGCCGGAGTCATTGAGCCGAATCAGACGCAGATTTGCAAAGGGTGTTTCTTAACTCAGGTTAAGCAATCGAGCGACAGACCCAACTTAACTTAGCTCTGTAATTAAAACTACTGGCTATGAAAACTTCAAAAACGACATTAAAGATTATTCTTTGGGTAGCTCGAGTTTCTGGATCTTTAATCTTAGCATTTATCTTGTTTATGGCTTTAGCCCATGTTTTTGGTGATGAAGAGAGCGGTAATGGTTTTCAGAATACCCGCGAAATTGTTGCTTTCATATTCTTTCCCGTAAGTACAGTAATTGGTTTAAGCTTGGCATTGAAATGGGAAGGCCTTGGCGGAATAGTAACAGTCTTGGCCATGCTTGGATTAATCATTGTACGTCCAGACTTATTAGGAGCCGCGGCAATCTTGGTCCTCTTTCCAGCTATTCCGGGAATCTTGTATACACTTTATTGGGCCTTAACCAAAGAAACGCACAATCATGCAACTGCTGTCTAGTCTTTCTTTAACTAAAGTCTCCAAAGAACGACTTGGTCTGTTTGCCATCTGTTTAATCGGTGTGGCTACAATTGTGTTATTCAGTTTTATCGGCCCTTTCTACCAAACGGAAGAATACCACAATTTCTCCGACCAAAACACACATTTGGGAATCTCCAATTTTTGGAATGTAATCTCGAACTTGCCGTTCTTGGTGATTGGCATTTACGCCTTACTGAAACTTAAAATCAGCGAAGTAGAAAGAATGCCCTACCTACTTTTCTTTGCAGGAATCGCTCTGGTGGGTGTGGGCTCAGCTTATTATCATTTGCATCCTACAAGCCAAACATTGGTTTGGGACAGATTGCCGATGACCGTTGGATTCATGTCTCTGCTGACCATCATCATCAGCGATTTTGCAAATGCAAAAACGGCTAGAAAACTGTTGCTACCATTTATCCTGATTGGCATACTCACCATAGTTTATTGGATACAAACTGGTGACTTACGGCCTTATGCATTCATCCAGTTTTTTCCGCTTTTAGCGATACCCATTACCTTATTGGTTTTTATACCGAGGTATAAAAGAACTTATGGCTACTGGTGGTGTCTTGCCGCTTATGTGGTAG
>JAOARK010000355.1 GCA_025210575.1 Schleiferiaceae bacterium | reverse complement strand
GGCTGGCTCTCCACAGATAGAAAACAGCAAAACCGAACATTCCATCAGACCTATATTATATCCCCTAAGGGAAAGATCAAGCCCTATCGGTCAAGAGATCTAGCAAGTTTTTTAAATGACTCTTGCATTACAGATATTAGGTTGGTGAGTAACAAAAAGGGTGCGGTATTGAAAAATGAAAATGGCCAACCTATTGATACTTTACTCTTTGGAGATGATGTAGGCATTATCAAATACCTCAATAAAAACAAGGCAGAAGTTGTTTCAAACATTTTTGATTTTAACAAACACATGCATTTCAGCTCATTTCCCTATGAAAAAACGTATATAAACCCTCAAGACCTTTACCCTGGAAACGGTAAGAATAAAGTGGGCTGGAGAATGAACAATGGCAAAGAAATGGAAAGAACAAAGTCTTTGAATGTCTCCTCTATTGGAACTGCTCAAGCAAATCTTGACCTAAGCTCTTTTGTTGAAATTGAAAAGGTATCCATCAAGGAATATTCTAACTTTCAATACGCACAAAACATAACGCCCATCGGTCAACTTGGACAAAAAACAGGGAAGCTTGAACTCCCCCTGGGTAATGGCAAAACAGTGGTTTACGAAGAAACTTTCTATGAGGGCGAATACGATTTTACGAATTATTACAAGAAAGTTGAATGCAGGAAACTAGATGAGAACTACATCATTTACTTTCAAACCTTTGAGCATTTCTCGTACATCAGTTTATCAAAAAAGAACGGTGACACCACAGCCATTTTCAACGGATACCCTTTTGCCTCGCCTTCATCAAAAAATGTGATTTCGTTGAGTGCACCCTATAGCTACGACACAGCAACAGTGATCATGCAAGTATTCGAACACATCGACAACAACTTTAAAGTGGTATGGTCTGCAGAATTCACCAATTGGAATTTACCCAGACATAAGGTTATTTACTGGATAGATGACAAGGAGTTTATTTTGAAATGTAAAAGTCCAGGATACGATGGTGAAGAGGAAGAAGCGGATGATATTTTTTACCTCAAATTCAAGTTGAAAGACATGAATACTCCTTTAAAGCAAGCCAATAAAAAAGGGATGCTCTATTGAAAGAACACCCCTAAACACTGTGCCCTGTAAAGCACTATAAACTCTGCAATAATGTCTGTAATTGTGCCTTTGTAATTGGCGAGAAATTCAATACCTCAACATGATTATTTACAATGGTTGCATTCTGTAGCGAGTATTCAATATTCTTATTTGCATCGTAATAGATACCGATGAAATACACATTCAACCCCACAGGTAAATCGTAGCCATTCTTTAACCAAAAAGATCCATTTTGAAAAGTTCCACCTCCTGCTCTAAACACTGAATTAATGGATGGCACATAGCCAAATACAGCCGTATTACTCGGGTCTTTTCCAGAAGGAACTTGAATCTCAACTGAGGTTCTTTGCCCTGTGTAATTTGCAAAATAATCGCAGTTGATCCATGACCATAGGGTATCAGTTATTATACTATAAAACTCACTCTGACTGATCGTATCTACCACAACATTTAGCGGAACCGTGGGATCAGGTGTCCAATCAAATCCATTTGCTGTTTGCTCACCTCCAAAGAATGCCATCTGGGGCAATCCATTAGTGGTTGGCACCTCGATAACTAGATTTTTTCCAGGAGCTAATTCTACTCTTTGGCCATTTTGAGTAGCTTCAACAAACAATTCTCCTCCACTACCTAAATACTGACCACCGGAAACCGTCATTTTATTCGAAAAGATCATTGCGTCTAGTGTGTACAGCTCCTTAATCTCTATATCTACAGGACCAACCACTGGGTTGCCATTCGAGTATACGAATGCATTTTCTGGAAATGTAAATCGAGTACCTAGATCTGCAATAATGGTTTGTGCAGAACCTGTATTAATAGTCTTCTTTTGTGAAGGTGTTTCATTGTCATCAAAGAATTGAGTGACCTGTTCTTTACCATAACTCGGTAATGTACCAATAGGATAATTCTCCTTTTTACACGCAGATAAACCAAGTATCAATACAGCCGCAAATACGTTCAAGATCAATTTAGTGGTTGTCAGTTTCATAGCTTTTTGAATAATGTTTGCAACAAGATTAATAAGAGTTACTGCCTTGAACTACGGTATTTGAGTAAGGTGCACAGTTAAGTTATTGGTTCAAACAACTTTCGTAAACTCATGAAGTTGCAGAATTTAAAAAACCTAACCCCTTGATTTTCATCGACTACTGAATAATCACCACGTAAATTCAATACAACGTAACATTCAATAACTACACCATTTATTTGGCCCCACTGGCAATTCAAAAACGTAGGGTAGTTTTAGCATCCTGCCAAAGCAGAATTCCATCTCATTTTTTAGATTAGCCTATCAACACTAGAGTTAGTTTAGATTGAACATAGAAACAGAAATCTATAATGTTGAAGGACACGACATTTTTGGCCGTGCGTTTATTCAACCCCCTTTTGAAATTGGAACTCCACTCCTAAATGAGGCACGATTTGTTTACATCGTAAAAGGAAAGACCCATTTATATACAGCTAATCAGTTCTACGAATTCTCATCAGGAGAAAGCTTCCTCATGAAAAGTGATAATTTCTTGAATAAGTGGCAACCCACTGAGGATGGCGAAAAGGGTGAAGCAATCATAATGCAATTCAATTTTGAAACGCTTAAGATCATATACAACAATCAACTGCCAGATGTATTCGCCAAGGCGAATAAACTAGATATTAAACCCATAGAGAAAATTGACCCTAATCCACTAATGTCTAATTACGTTAGTGGTCTAACTTATTATTTGAACACACCTAATCTCATTAATGATGATCTGATCAAGATCAAGCTTCAAGAGTTGATTATGGTATTATTGAGCACAGACACCTCTGGACGTATAAAAACTATTCTTAATAACATCTTTCATACTACAGAATATAAATTTCAAGAAATCATTCATTCTCATTTGTTCGATGACCTAAAACTAGAAGATCTTGCTTTTCTCTCTGGATTGAGCTTGTCTTCATTTAAGCGAAAATTCAAAAGTCTGTATAACACGAGCCCTACGCAGTACATAAAGACGAAGCGGCTTGAAAAAGCGATGGACCTTTTGGCCACCACCAATCACAGAATCTCAGAAATTGCGTTTGATTGTGGTTTCAATGACTTGAGCTATTTTTCGAAGAGCTTTACCGCCCAGTTTAACATTTCACCATCCGCTTATCGCGAAAAACACGTGGACTGATTGTCCTAATCTCTGGTCGTTTACACCCAAGTCTTGCTTGTTAGCCTCGGCATCTTTGCATTGTAATATTTAAAACCATAAAAATATGTTGATGCAAAATTCTAAAGTGTTAAATGCTATTCTAGCTATAGCCGGCTTGATGTTCGTTGCTGTAGGTATATTCTCAATGTTCTCTCCCGAAAGTTTTGTTACCCGTAACGGAGCAAGTTTGGGAAACAACCTTTCTTTATTGAATGATTATAGAGGATCTGGAGGATTGATTTTTGGTGCAGGCTTGATCATTCTTCTTGGTGTAATTCATAGCAGAATGGCGTTTACCTCAACTGTAGTAGCAACCGTTTTGTTCTTGACATTCGGTATCGGAAGAGCCATCAGCGTTTTTACTGATGGAATGCCTGCTGAAGGATTGATGAAAGCAATGGTCGTTGAAATAATTGTTGGCCTTTTAGGTGCCTTTGCTCTAATTAAATTCCGTAAGTCATGATCTTAGAGTACCAACATTTGAGTTTAGGAGAGTTTCCCATTGTAGAAAAATACAAGTTCGAATCTCCTTTTCGTGTAGATGCCAGCTTACGGAACGAAGCCTGTTTCATGCATGTTATTCAAGGGCGGTCAGACTTGTATACCCCTAATGGAAAAATTGAAATTGAGAAGCGAGACAATTTCGTAATGAAGTGTGGTAGTTATTTGAACGATTGGAAAACAAATGAAAAAGGTGAACCCAATGAAGCAATAGTCGTTCATTTTTATCCAGATGTTCTGAAAGAGATCTACGAAAATGAGTTACCTAACATTCTCAAAAACAAACAGACAAAACAACTTACCCACTTGCAAAAAGTGCAGTCTACTGAGATGTTGAACAACTATCTTGAAAGTCTATTTTTCTACATAGACAACCCTGGAGTAGTGACAGATGAGTTGATCAAGCTCAAGGTTAAAGAGCTTATACTTCTTTTAGTGAATACCGAGGATTCAGAGAAGTTAAAGTCCCTTTTGAGCAATTTATTTACAGAAACTGAATACAAATTTAAAGAGATCATTCAAGCTCATTTGTTCGAAGATTTAAGACTTCAGGACCTTGCAATTTTAACGGGTACTAGCTTATCCACTTTTAAACGAAAATTCAATAAAGTATTTGGTACCAGCCCTAATCAATACATCAAATCAAAAAGGTTAGAAAAGGCCATGGATTTAATTAGCCATACCGAAATGCGTATATCAGACATCGCCTATGACTGTGGTTTTAACGACTTGGGGTATTTTTCTAAATCATTTACCTCTGAATTTGGAAAAGCACCAACAGCTTTTAGAAAAGATCTTGTGGTTACATGATTTGAGAACGGTTCTTACTTTTGAAGGAACAGAAGAAACAACATAAGCCCACAACATGTACTTTAAAACTGATTTGAAAAAGGAATTCTACACGGAAGAAAAATGCCACATTACTGAAATGCTCAATACACCAGAAATAGAAAATGTTTCAGTTTCCAGAGCTCGAGTAGAACCAGGTGTCACAACGCAGAACCACGCCTTGCATTTCGATGAAATCTATTACATCTTAGAGGGCAGAGGTGAAATGCAAATCGACAATGGGGAACTTAAAAAAATAGGACCGGGAGAGTTAGCATTCATCAAAAGAGGAAGTTCGCAGCGCATTACCAATACAGAAGAAACTGACCTGATCTTCCTTTGTATATGCACCCCTCGATTTAAGCCCGAAGGTTATCAAGAGGTCTGAGCTTCTATTCGTAATATTCGATATTCCGAGTTAATACGCTCACCTCGTTGTCTTCAACATTTGTCTGTTCCATTTTAATCCAATTGCTCTTTTCGTCATAGGTGTAAGCGTAGGTCATGTGTATTTTAAGCTCACCTTTTGAGTTGTACTGTTTCCATAGCGTTTTATGACCCTGCTCATTGTATTCCATTATGGCTTTCATCATTGAGGATCTTATTTCAGTCTCATTACCATTTTCATCATAAGAAAAGAAGGTACTCGAGGTGTCGCTGTTTGCAGACGTGTATAATGTTTTAACGACTTGGTTCTTGTCATTGTAATAGTGCATTTCAGTGCTCCTCAGCTCTTGAGTATTATTAAACTTCTTTACTTCGAACACTTGACAATCTTTGTTTACATAGAATTGCTCTACGTAATAATCGGTTTGCACCTGATCAATACAATCATTCTCATCATACTGAAAATAAATCGAGCTGTTCCCTTTGATGCGTTCAACAGGCAGCCCTTTTTCATTATAGTTAATGGTGAAAGTATTATAAGAAAGAGGGTTCCCTTTTGGGTTAAATCCTTTCTTCTCGGTTAATCCTCCATTCGTGTTGAAATAGAATTCTTGAGAGTAACGATCATATCGACCACCAGTTTGAACCTGATGTATAGATTTCACATCACCTTTTAATTTTAAAGATTGTGTATTTACGGTATTTGGAATAATGTACTGAGCATTGGCAACACCATATGCAGCAAGAACAACCAAAAGAAAGTGAAACTTTAAGTTCATAAAATGAAAGCGATTTGATTTAGGTTAATCATTTAAATACGTAATAACCCTTTTTGTTTGTCGAATTAAATTTTTGCCATTATACACTTTCTTCTCAACCCAATTCCCTTGTTCATCATAAAAATAGGTATAAGACGTTTTGCGGGTTACGTTACCATCAGTTTCTTCATCAACTTTGAGAATTACATTGTCATGAGAATCAAAAGTCTGTAAAGAAGTTTTGTTTTCACCTATAGATTTTATTCTATTTCCTGAAGGATCCAGTTTAAAGAAAAGGCTATCTGTTCTATAACCTCCATTGTATACTGTCTTGCCAATTACATTACCTTTTTCATTTCTGTACCAATGCATTGATGATGTCTCTTTCCCTTCCAAATCCAAGACCTTAAGCGACTGTAGATCATTTTTCGCATCGTATTTAAAGGAGTAGCTCACTCTGGCATAACGGATCGTGGCAATCAGATCATTCTCATAGGTATAATAAATAGAATCCTTCCCTAATACCTTAATGGCTGGCCTGCCTTCCTTATCGTAATACATACTAATAGCGCTTAAAGCTCTCTCATTCCCTTTAGAACTAAAACTTTTTGCAGATTGAAACTTCCCATCGTCATCAAAAGAGTAGATGGTACTGCCACCATACAATCCTTTAGAGTCGTTTTGAACAATCTCTTTTACACTTCCTTTTAGTTTGTGTAGACCATCAGGAGGATTGAAATAGTCTCGAAGCATATATTGTCCATGAACTTGGGTTGAAGCCAAGCTCATAAAAAGGGAAACGAGCAGGACAGAGAAGAATTCAAACCTCATCGTACCTAAAGCAATTCGTGATGTGATCATTTACCAGGCCAGCGGCTTGCATATGGGCGTAAACGGTAGTTGACCCCACAAAACTGAACCCCCGCTTTTTAAGGTCTTTTGCAATAGCATCGCTTAATTCGGTCTTTGCCGGAATGTCTTGCATTGTTTTCGGGCAGTTTTTAAGCGCTTCACCTTTCATCCATCCCCACCAATAATCGCAAAAGCTCATTTCTTTTTTGAGGTTTAGATAAGCTTGAGCGTTTTTTATAGCAGCATTGATCTTTTGCCTATTCCTAATAATCCCAGCGTCTTGAAGTAGCTCTTCAACTTTAGCTTCATCATACTGAGCTATTTTTTCCGCATCAAAATTGTCGAATGCCTTTCTAAAATTCTCTCGCTTCCTAAGAATTGTTATCCAACTTAGACCGGCTTGAAACGATTCTAGAATTAAAAACTCAAACATCTTATGATCATCATGAACAGGTTTTCCCCATTCTTCATCATGGTATTTCACATACAATGGATCAGTACCGCACCAATCACATCTAATTTTATCCAGCTTAGTCAAACTTTAAAAGTTTTAAGGCTTCATTTACATCTTCTGTTGGCATTTGGCAACTTTGGTTTTGGCATACAAAAATGTAAGTAGCTCCATCCATCCATCGATCTTGCAAGAGATCTACATTATTCTCTTTATCTCCAAAAGCCCATAGAATGTTAGGGTAATATTCATTTCTTCTCATTTGTAGAACCTTATCTCCAGATCCCTTTCCAGCAACGGCAACTTCATAATAAGGATATATTAAATTCAATAGCAATTGCCCCCATTGCGTGTATCCTTCAGGATAACGTGTAAGATCAGAATGCATATGCTGCAGCATTTCTTCTGCCAGTGTATTCAATTCTGGCTGACCATTTAATAATCCTAATTTGAAAAATGAAGTCGCCAAAACCGCATTAGAAGATGGAATGACGTTATCTTCCTTTTCTATACTCTTTGCCACCAAAGTTTCTGACGTGTTATTGGTGAAATAGAAAAGTGAAGAGTTTGGGTCTTTAAATTCATCTCTACAAATTTGAGCCAATCGAGTTGCTTTCTGCAACCATAATTCTTCTCCACACACCTCATACAATGAAATATAGGCTTGTGTCAACAATGCGTAATCTTCTAGAAAACCGTCAATCTTTGATTCTCCTTCTTTGTAGCTATGCAACAAGCTTCCATTTTTATTTGTCAATTCTT
>JAOARK010000354.1 GCA_025210575.1 Schleiferiaceae bacterium | reverse complement strand
CAATGGAAGGATCACAAAAAGGGAAAGTTATGGCAAAAAAAGTAACGGCCTTATTTTTAAACGCGCCCTTCAAGAATATCAATACCAAGGAAATACCTTAACAAAATTGTATTTCAAAAGATATGATGAGACTGGGGCGATTGAATATCAATCGGAGTTGAATGCCTCTTACGATGCTCAGAAAAACGCTCTTGAATCTTCTGGAGATCAATTGCTTTTGAGAGACTATTTGGGAGGCCGCACCACGTTCTATAATGGCCTTTCTCAAAATAACCTTGTTGAACTAACGGAAGTGGGAACCAACTTTTACCAAAAGCTGACCTGCGACTATCAGTATGATTCGGAAGGGTATCCAGTAGAATTTGATTTGAAAACTGAAAATTCTAATGGCATTTCAACACAGCACTTTTGGTTGGAATATTATTGAGTTAAACCTGTTTGTTCGTTCAAACCAACAACAAGCCCTTCATTCTATTAATGAAGGGCTTGTTGTTTGCTGGTTATTTGTTCCAAAATCATGGGTTTCCTTGGTGATTAAAACCACTCCCATCCAGATTTATCTTAATACCGCCTCCTTTTACTTGCTCGGTTTTGACCTTTTGTTCTTCAAGGTTTTTCGCCTCTTTTTTCTTGTTGTTCTCTTTTTGTTCTGATTTTTTCATCATCGTGGTTTTTTATAGATTAATATTTTCTAGCCGCCTGTACTTGTACTAGGTCCACCATACTTTTCACCAGCCTGATTAAGATCTACTTTTATTCCTCCACCTTTTACCTTTTCGGTTTTCACATTATCTTTTTTCAAGTTTTCAACAGTTTTCTCCTGCTTTGAAACTTTGTTTTCTTTCGATTTCATAACTCTTGTTTATTCTTGAACTAAGAAAGCCAATCTTATGTTCATTAGTTAGATGGATGTTACCTCTTTCTTTGCTATTGGTTTCATCATTGTATGATTAGAGTTCTTTTTATTCTCTTGTTGAAGATTCATTAGGTGAAACAAACCACATCTCCGTTTCTCCAAGACCTTTTACTTCTGACTTACCGCGGGACTCAAACTTGAACCTAGGGTTTTCTTTTAAAATCTCATATGTGGAATTAGATACATTCACCTTACCGATTTCCCCATGGCTTTCCATCCGGCTTGCCGTGTTCACAGTATCTCCCCATATGTCGTATTGAAACTTCTTTACGCCTACAATTCCAGCAACCACGGGACCGGTATGAATACCAACGCGCATATCAAAACAAGGTAGCCCATTCGCTTCTTTTTCTGCTTTCCGCAAAAGCATAAACTGCTGCATTTCAAGCCCAGCTCTAAGAACATCTTCGGGTTTAGAAGTTCTGGGAATATGTAATCCTCCTGCAGCCATATAGGCATCACCAATTGTTTTTATTTTCTCGATTTGATACTTCTGCATGATGCTGTCAAAAGCCTTAAAACAGGCATTGATTTCTTCCACTAATTCTTTTGCGCTAAGTTTTTTAGCGGTTTGTGTGAATTCTTTGAAATCTGAGAAGAGCACAGTTACTTCATCAAAATCTTTGGCTTCACTGGCTCCTTTCTCTTTGAGTTCCTGAGCGATTTCAGAGGGGAGAATATTGAGCAATAGCTCTTCAGAGCGATCTCTTTCTTTCTCTACTTGTTGTTTCTGTTCACGGATTTCTGCAGTGGCCTCTTTAACTCTTGTTTTTAGTACTTGCCTTTGTCGCTTAAGTGAAGCGGTTCGCCAACGCACATAGATGATAACAATGCCAATAATCCCCAATGCATAGCCAATAAAAGCCCAAGGTGTTAGCCAAGGTGGTTTTCCTATGCTGATATACAAGCTGTTTTCTTCAGAAAATGAAGTTTCCTCTAAATTACTTGCTCTTACCTTCATGACATAGTCTCCAAAAGACAAACCCGGGTATGAAGCCTTCATGGAATAGGTAGTTCGCCAATTTTCATCTAAACCCTCCAGTTTGTACTGATATTTTATTCGATCCAGGTTTTGAGGAAGTTGATCTGAAAAATGAACTTCTAGGTTGTTTTGGTTATAGGGTAGTTGTATGAGCGCGACTTCTTCAATGGGGGTCTGTGTAATTTCATTAGCGTTTTTATTGTTCACTTTTAAATCTGAAAACACTAAGCGCACTGAATTCAATTTTGGAACGTAATTGATGTTATAAAAACATACCCCGTCTGTACCAGGCAATATTAGAATGGAATCGTTCTTCACAACAGGATATTCATTGTTCAAAAACCAATCGTACTCTTTATACATGTTAAACTGAATATTTTCATCTGTGGTCATGTCAAATAAAAACCATTGATCTGCTTCACCACGGTATAGAATTTTGTCGTTGTTCAAGAAATAACATTGAGTAATCCAATTGGTAGAGATCTTTTCGTTGTCTCGAGCAAACATGATCTTCTTTTCCAAATTTGCGGTGTCTATTTTACCAATTCCATGAATGTAACTGGTCAGCCAAAGCTCATCTTTGTGCCATTTGGCACGTTTTCCTCTAAATTGCTTTTCAGGGAGTTCAAACTGTTGCTTTTCTTCGTTAAACACAAACAGTCCATCAAGCCCCTGATTAACAAAGTAGACTTTGCCTCCCATTTCAAAGACATCGTTTATTCTATTATCCCGAAATGCGGAAGAATCTTGCAATCCGCTATTGAAATATTGAATAGAACCATTTTTATAGGAATTGCCATTTTTAGTGATGCAATACAATCCTTGGAAAGATCGACCCCAAAGTCTGTCTTTTGAGTCTATATAAGCACCGTAAGTTGTAAAATTCAGGGGTACATCTTTCCTTTCGTTTACATTGATAAACTCATAAGAAAAGTTCTTTGTATTGAAGATGATTATCCCCTGTTTTCCAGCAGCGATTAGTACAAGTTCTTTTTGTTGTTTTAAGCCGTAGACACCTTCAAATGCTTCTTTTTCTTTTGGCTTCAATGAAAAGAGCCTCTCTTTTTTGACGTTTGAAAGCCTCCAGAACCAACCTGCATCATTTAAAACGATAATCGTATCATTTGAGCAGTAAATGGGGTAAGTATACAAGCTGTGTTTTTCATCGGCCATGGCCAAATCTTCTTTATACAGTTCTTGCGCATTGGCATAATGAACGTATACTCCCAAATTGAATGAACCAATCCATAAGTTACCAGCATCATCGTAATACATCATAAAAACCCGATCTCTTCCAGAAGGACCTCTTTTTAGAAGATTTGTTTTAATAGAGGTTCTTGGAGAGGAAAGCATATTATTGGCGTGATGGTAAACGGAAAAGGTATTGTATTCTGATGTTGATGTTTTAGCGTGTAGAAATGCAAAATCACCGTTATTATTCACCGTTCCACCATCCAAAGTTGAAGCTTCTATTTCAAAACATTTAGCAATGGGTTTTAACTCCTTATTAAAAGAGTAGGCGGTCATTAAATTTTCTTCGTTAAGTGTGGTTAAATAAATAAAGTTTGAATCTGGGCTCATGTATAAGGCTGATTTCACAATATTTTGATCTGTGCTGTAATCAAAATCAGTGCGGTTGAGTTGGCCAGCATGGTATTTAAATAAACCTGTGCTTTGGGCGATTAAAATCGTGTTAGTAGAAAGCTGCAATACATCTATTTCACTTGAATCTTTTACCACTAGAGATTGAGAAAATCCATTGATTGCAGAGTAGGTAACATAATCTATTGAATGGAAACCATCCTTTATAAAATAGGAGAAGATCCCTTCAATCCCTGGAAAATTGATGGTGCCGGCAAACCCTTCCTCTAATTTTAAAGAATCATGGATTCCCTCTTCTGTGTTAATGTGCAAATACTCAATGCGTTCTTCGTACAAGTAGGTCCATATGTCATTTTCATTATTCTCTATGCTCTGCCAATTTGGTTTATGCTGAAACTGAGGGTTTGCAGTCCGGTTGAATCTTCTGTTTACATAATCATATTGCACAGAACCTTCACTAGATAGACCAATAATATTTTGATGATGATCTTTAAAAATATAATTCGGTACATAGTTGAAAATGGAGAATGAATCAATACTAGAATGGACATAGGGCGTAAAGCCATTATTCTGAAATTTTGCTAACCCTACCTGAGTGTTCCCCCATAAATAACCATGTTTATCTGTAACAAAGAAGTAAACGGAATTTTCTGGCAATCCATTATCTGTACTGAACTTTTCAAAATGCAAATAATCAGAAATCTGATGCGAATTGCTTTTGACCTGATTTGTTTGATGCAGATTTCTTTTCTCTATTCCGATCTGATCTGAACAGCCAATAAGGGCCAACACAAAGATGAATATTGACAGTTGTTTGAGAGAGCGGTTAGTGGGCATGTTGCTAAGTTAACAGATTATTAGAGGAATAAGTGTTAACCTGTTGATATTAAGGCATTGAGTGCTAACTGTTTAGTTTTACAAACCACATTTCCGTTTCGCCTAAACCTTTTACTTCAGATATACCTCGAGATTCAAAATGAAAGGCTGGATTATCTTTTAAAATCTCATACGTAGAATTTGAAACATTGACTTTGCCAATCGATCCGTGGCTTTCCATGCGACTTGCGGTATTTACTGTATCTCCCCATATGTCGTACTGGAATTTCTTTACACCCACAATTCCAGCTACAACTGGACCGGTATGAATGCCCACCCTCATATCAAAACAGGGGAGACCTTTTGCTTCTCTTTCTGCTTTCCGCGAAAGCATAAAGGCCTGCATTTCTAACCCGGCCAATACCACATCTTTAGGTTCTGAGGTTCGTGGTTCATGCAAGCCACCTGCCGCCATATAGGCATCACCAATAGTTTTGATCTTTTCAATCTGGTATTTCTGCATAATCGCATCAAAAGCTTTAAAGCAAGCGTTGATTTCAGAAACCAATTCTTTCGCACTGAGTTGCTTGGCCGTTTGTGTAAATTCTTTAAAATCTGAAAAGAGTACTGTTACCTCATCAAAATCCTTGGCTTCACTGGCACCTTTTTCTTTGAGTTCTTCAGCTACTTCTTTGGGTAGAATGTTGTGAAGTAAGTTTTCGGAACGATCTTTTTCTTTTTCTATTACAGCTTTTGATTTGCGCACATATCTTAACCTTGAGAATAATCCAACT
>JAOARK010000353.1 GCA_025210575.1 Schleiferiaceae bacterium | reverse complement strand
TCATTGCGAGCACTTTTTCTCTCTCCTTCGTCATTGCGAGCACCTTTTTAAAGGTGCGTGGCAATCCATTTACCCTTCCTGAGGAATTGCTTCGTTGCTAGCTTTCCTAGCTAATAATGGAGTGGGATAAAAGAAATGTCCCTCAGATACTAGATCTGAGGGAGTCTTGCTACGTCTAACTTGCTAATGCGTGATCGTTATATTGAACCATTCTCCAGGCTGATTTATCGCATAATAATTTATGGAGAAGTTTGTTATTTAAAGTATGACCAGATTTAACACCATGGAAATGCCCCATGATTCTTGCCCCACATAGATATAAATCACCAATTGAGTCTAAAACTTTATGACGAACAAATTCGTCTTGATAACGTAAGCCATTATTATTAAGAACTTTATTCTCTCCAATAACAATAGCATTATCTAAAGAGCCGCCTTTAATTAAACCGCGTTGCTTAAGATGTTCCACATCTTTTAAAAAACCGAAGGTGCGCGCTTTAGAAAGTTCAATTTTAAAAGAATTGGTGTTGGCAAAAAAACTACATGATTGTTTGTTGATGATTTGGTCATTAAAAGCAATGTCCATTTGAACTGAGAAATCATTGTTAGGAGAAATTGAAGCATGCGCTCCTTCTTCTGAAATATCAACTTTACGCAACACCTCAATGAAGCGCCTTCCTGCGTTTTGCTCCACAATGCCAGCTGATTCAATCATAAACACGAAGTGATCAGAACTACCATCCATTATGGGCAATTCATCTGAGTCAACTTCTACAATCATATTATCAATGCCACAGCCCCAAAGAGCAGCCATTAAATGTTCAACTGTTGCAATTTTCATCTTGCCATCTCTACTAGTTAAACTAGTTCCAAGAAAAGTGGTGGAAACTAAATCATATTCAGCTTTGATTTCCCCAATGACAGATTTATTTGTGGAAATTCTGCGGAAGCTAATACCATTATCTATTGGTGCTGGTAATAAAGACATATTGACAAAACCACCGCTATGTAGTCCAATACCAAAGCAACTTACTTTATTTTTAATTGTGCGTTGATTTTTAATGAACATAAAATAATTTCCTTAACTTAAAATTAAAAATTTACTTGATTTTAATAGTATAACTCTTCTCAAATAAAGACAAATCAACAAATGTTACTGTTTGTTACAAAGATCCAAGATTAAAAGACTCTGAAACTAAAAGTAATCAAATTCATACTCTCTTAATATTTTATTAAGAATTAACAGATACTCTCTAAATAAAGAAAGAATTAATCTAGGATGATATTATGCTTGAATTACTCGGATTACTTACAGGAATTGGGGAGTTGGCAAACGCCGTCAGTTTTAGAAGATCTGGCAGCTCTACTGAGAAAGACACAGCAGATGTCACTCAAAATGCTCTTGATGAAGCTTGTCGATCTAAAGCTAAATTAAATGCTGCTAAAAAGGAGCAAGCAGAAACGCAAGCAAAATTAGAAGTTAAAAAGAATGAGTTAAGTACAAACCAGGAATATTCTAAAGGAGTGTTTCGTGATAAGGGGGATAAGCAAAAAGTAACCGAGTCTGAAATAATAGTTCTAGAAGATAAGCTTAAAGAAAACAAACAAACCTTAAAAAAAACAGAGCAAGAACATAAAGCAAATGTGGAAGCGGCTAATAGAGCTGTAAAAAAAGCTCTAAAATCTAAAAAAAATCTACAAAATACCAATCCCCTCTCTGCACATCAAGCAGCTTATATTGGAGATACAGAACTTTTTAAAAAAGTAAATAAAAAAGTAGCATTAAGTAATAAAGTTGATGGAGTAACTGATACTCCTTTGCATACTGCTGTTTTAGGTGGCAATAAAGAAATCATTTTAACACTAGCTGAAAAAGGAGCTGACTTTAGCGCTCAAAATAAAGATGGGCAGACCCCAATTCATCTTGCAGCCCAAAACCCTAACTATAAATCCACTCATAGAGACATAGACAATATTATAGAGGTTATCCCGGAATTATCACCAGTTTTAGATATTCCAGATGCGAAAGGAAAAACAGCTCTTCACTACGCTGCAGAAAGAGGAGACTTAAAAACTGTTGGTTCTTTGATTGAAAAAGGGGCTGATCCTAACGCATTGGACAACCAAGGAAAAACTCCTCTTGCTTCTGTGCCAAAAAATGCTACGGAAGTTCAAAAAAAGCTAGTAGATGCTGTGCATGAATATAGCCCCAGAATATCTGAAATAGCAAATATTGATCAGAGAATAGCAGAAAGAGATGAGAAAGAGCGAGAGCTTGATGGCAAAAAAACGGAGTTAGGTAAGACTCAAGATGCTATAACTACAGCAAAGGATAATATCACAGAAACTCAAGGTAAGTTAAAAGCCATTAAGAAGAAACAAGGATATATTGACCAATTAAACAACTTGCCTGATCCAGATACCATGAGGCTTGCGGGAACAGTAAGAGGAAGTGGTGTTAGTGTTGATGTTAATTCTAAGGACGATCTTAAAAGGCAAAAAGAGAAACAAGAGGCTACTTTAAAACAGGCTAAAGAGAAAGTTGCAGAAATAAAAAAAGAACAAAAGTCTCTTCCAAAAGAAATAGCAGCAGTTGAAGGAAGAATTGCCAAAAAAGATGGTTATACAAAAGAAATTTCACAATTAGAAAATAAAATAAAAGAAACTCAAAAGGAATATGCTGCTGATAAAAAGAAAAAAGATAAAAAAATTTCTGATTTAGAGGTAAAAAAATCTGAATTAGAAAAAGAACGTGATGCTATAAAAGATACAGATGAAACTAAAGCAGGTCTTCAAGCTAAGCTTGATATTATAAATAAAGGGGCAGAACAAGAAGATTCCTTGGCTCATGCTAAACAACAAGAACATGAAGCGCAACGAGCTATTTCTTTCACTCAAGATGAACTAGATGCTATTGAAGAGAAAGAGAAGCGTCAAGCGAAAATTAATGACTTAAAACAAAAACGTGATGCCGTAGAATATAATGGAGAAAGTGTTGATGTTGGAGATAAAAAAGAGTTAGAAAACAATCTTAACAAATCAACAAATGATCTAAAGGATGCTGAGATCAAAAAAAATCAATTAAGTACTGCAGTAAAAGAAAAGCAAAAAGAGTTAGATAAGCAAAACAAGGAAATAGAAAGAATTGAAGGTATTATAAAAGATGCTCCTGGATTAGTAAATATAGCTAAACCAAAAGCGCTTAACGCTGCAATAGCTAGTGGTAATAGAGAAAAGGCAAAGCTCTTCGGCCACACAGACCTTCACATGAAGGCGGGGGGTTTTAAAACTAAAGATATTCAGATTACTGATGCTAACAAAGATGTGCAGAATATTAATAGCGAAACTCCACTCCATGTGGCAGCAAAAGCCGGAAATAAAGAAATGGCTGATAATTTATTAGCTAACAATGTTGATTTGCACTTGAAGGACAGAGAAGGAAAAACACCATTACATGTGGCAACAGAACATGGTAATGGTGAAATTGTTGAAGCTTTAGTGAAAAAAGATCATACTTTATTACAAGCACAAGAAAAATATGGCAAAACACCAGTTGATATAGCTATTGAACAAGGTAATGCAGAACTTCTAAACAAAATAAAAGATATTCCAAATTGTGGCATCACAGATGAAAATATTAAAAACGCTGAAACAACAAAAGTAAAAATAGAGGAAGCTAAGAAGTTAGAGGAAGAAAAAGCCAGAGAAGAAGAAATAAAAATAAAAGAACAAGAGCAGTCAATTTCTGGAAAAAGTGAATTAACAGAAGAACAAAAAGCCAAAATGGCTGCTAATGCTCCCGCAAGAGATGCTGGCCAACAACAACGAAGTAGTTCAACAGGACATGCTCCTCAAGATCATCAAGGACAGGTTTGGAAAGAAGAAAACTTTAAAAATGAAAATGGCGTAAAAACCTGCACAATTGGTGACACAAGCCAAGGTCATTTCAAACAAACTAGAACTGCTGACGGAAAATTTGAATATGAAGTTCAAAACACTGGTAATGATGAACCAGATAGAATTCAAGTTTTAAAAGTTCCAAGAGAAGGCTCAAACCCTAAATTATTTGACATAGTTAAATTTGACAGAGAAGGAAATGTTGTTGGTTATCAGGAAGGAAAAGGAGGTGCAAGTAAAATAGGCCCCGAAACAATGAAGAAAATTAAAGCTCATGAAGAGTCTTTAAGCAAAGCTTTAGTTAGTGACGAAAAAGCAAAACCTCCTGTGAATAAAGGCCCTGAGAAAAACAAGCTTGAGGATATTAGAAGGAACGTAGCTACTGATCTGGAAGCCGCCTTTAGTGCAAAAGAAAACACCCCATTAGCTAAGAGCATAAGAGAACGGCTTGAAGCAGGAGAGAAAGTTACAGTTAAAGAACGTGTAACACCAAACATTGCAACACAACAAAGAAAACAAAGCAAAGGAGCATCTAGATAATGAAAAAAATAACAACGTTACTACTACTTACCATTCCTTCAATTTCTTTTGCAGATAATGTTGATGATATTCGGTGGATAGCTCAGGATTATCCTCCATTTTCATACGTAGACTCGCAAGGAAATAATGCAGGAACAGCCATCTCTCAAGCTGGAGAGATTATGAAAAAAATATCTTCTAGCAAAAGCACTAAGGATATTGAAGTGCATGGCTTCTCAAGATTCTTCGTTGGCATGAATAATGATAAAAACACAGTGTTTTTTCCATTAGCTGACCTTCCTGAAAGAGAATCAAACTTCACTTTTGTGGGGCCTTTATTCATGGATAAAGCTGTTGTTATTGGCAAGGTTAACATAACCATCAATGATCCTAAAGAGCTTAAGAGCTATAAAATAATAGGCAGAGATGGTTATCCTGGAGTTAAACAACTTAGCGATCTTGATATTAATAGAGCTAAATCCTCTGATTCAGATAAAGAAAGCATGATGAACTTAATGAATAATAATGTGGATTTAGTCGTGTGTAATGAAGATAGTGGTTTTTATTGGATGAATGAACTTGGTATGAATCAACAAGAATATAAAGTTGTTTATCGCTTAAAAGAAACAAAAATGTCTTTTGCCTTTAATAAGGATACAGATCCTGCACTACTTGATAAAGTGACTGCAGCCTTAAAGAAATAATTTTTAGGTGGATTTGTTTTGAAACTGGATTCTTAGGAAACTATTGAATGATGCCTACTTGTTCTCTAAGGGCAATTTAGGCATCAGCGCCCCACTCTCTCGTCAACTAAGAAGCGATTAGGCGTTAGCGCCCTTCCCTCGTCATCCAGAGCGATTAGGAGTTATCCCCCGCCCTCGTCATCCAGAGCGATTAGGCGTTAGCCTAATTGCGTGGGATCCAGGATCAAATAAACTATTAGACCTTTACTCTAATTCATCCTATTTTTAATTCCAAACTAATATAATTTTCAATAGGTTTTACTGGGCCCTCGCGCCCTAAAGGGCGCAAGGGTGACGGAAGTGAGTTAAGG
>JAOARK010000352.1 GCA_025210575.1 Schleiferiaceae bacterium | reverse complement strand
GTCTGTAGAGATAAAGGTTTTAGATACAGATCCAGACACTGCTGCTTTAATTGCCAATGATATCGCAGCTCTTTTGAATGATGTGAAACGCAGAATTAAGAAAGAACGTGCTCAAAAAGGATTGGAAATTGTAGAGCGTGAGTACAAGAAGATTCAAGAAGATATTCAGGGTAAGCAAAATAGATTGACTGAGTTGCGTTACAAAGGTGTACATGATTACGAAAGCCAAGCCGCAGTAATTTCAGAACAGTTGTCCATTGCTTTAGTTGCAAATCCAAATGGATCTGGAGCTAAGCAGTTACAAGCAAAGTTAGATACGCTGGCAAAATATGGAGGTCAATACGTTTCTCTTCGCGATGAGTTACACCTATTAAAAGAAGAGGAAGTTCGAATTAAGATTAAGTATAATCAAGCATTAGTAGATGTAAATGAAGATATGCCAGCAACTTTTGAAGTGAACAAGGCATTTGCTGCTGAGCGTAAGACCTATCCAAAAAGATCTTTGATTGTTATTATGGCAGTGTTCTCAACATTTATACTTACGCTGGTAACAAAATTGATCTTAAACACTATTAAGAACTCATCTAAGGAAGAGTAGTGACTCCGGCTATAGAAAATAGGTGGCTTTACGGAGTTCTAGCTGTATTCCTCATTGTTTTTTCAGTAGGGATCGGTATGGAGCAATATTGGGTGCTGGCCATTCCTGTTGCTATTGCAATTGCCGGATTGGCATTTTTTCAGCTCGATAAACTCATGTGGTTTATCATTTTTGCTACACCTCTTTCTATAACTTTAACTGATAAACGATTTAATGTTGGTTTGAGTTTGCCAACTGAACCCTTGCTATTCGGAGTACTTTGCTTAGTGTTGTTTAAATGGTTAGTAGATAAGCCTCAAGATGGCAAATTTTGGAGGCACCCCATTGTAATAGCTATTCTTCTTTACTTATTCTGGATTCTTGTTACAAGCATTACCAGCCAAATGCCTGTAGTGAGTTTTAAGTTTTTCCTAGCAAAGCTTTGGTTTATTGTGCCTTACTTCTATGTCATGGTGCATGTCTTTAAAAAAGACATAAAGAATTACAATCGGTTTATGTGGATATTTTTAATACCACTTACTATTGCCGCATTGTATACCCTAGTGGTGCATGCTCAACATGGGTTTAGTAAACAAACTTCAACTTGGGTAATGTTCCCACTCTTTAAGGAGCATACTTCATATGGTGCTGTTCTCGCGATATTTTATCCTGTATCTATTTATTTGGTCGGTAGGAAAGGAGATTTAGGAATACGAGCAATAGCGGCATTGCTTTGTTTAATCATGACATTGGCTTTGGTTTTCTCTTACACCCGTGCAGCTTGGGTGAGTTTAATTGCTGCTGGAGGGGTATATGCTCTTTTGTATTTCAGAGTAAAGTTTTCTCATTTAGTAGTGCTTGGTATAGCTGGGCTTATTATGCTGTATTCAGCACGTGAAGAAATTGCCAGGAAATTTGAAGGAAATAAGCAGGATTCTTCTGAACAATTAGGTGAGCATGTTCAATCTATTTCTAATGTTTCTACAGATGCCAGTAATATGGAACGTATTAATAGATGGAAATCTGCATACCGACTATTTGAAGAGAGACCTGTGTTTGGTTGGGGACCTGGAACTTATATGTTCACATATGCTCCATTTCAAAAGCCACATGAAAAAACCATTATTTCTACAAATGCTGGAAACAGAGGAAATGCGCATAGTGAGTATCTAGGCCCATTGGCAGAAACAGGTTTTGTTGGCATGCTTACAGTTATGTGGCTTGTTGCGGCTTTAATGATTTACGGGATCAGATTGTATCATAGACTAGATAAAGGGCCTCTAAAAGACTATACGGTCTTGGCTATTTTAGGCTTAGTTACCTATTTCACCCATGGATTTTTGAACAATTTTCTAGATATGGACAAAGCCTCTGCTCCGGTATGGGGATTTGCTGCATTTTTAGTCTCAATCGACTTGTACTACAGAAAAAAGAGCACTGTTGAAAATTCTGTAAAAACGGACCTAACCGTTTAAAAATCAACTCGAAAAACAGCTTGAGTTAATAACTATCGCGTGTTAATGTGCCCCTAGTCTTTGGTTTTATGGATTATTCTTTCCATTTTGGTAGCACGTTTAACTCAAAATTACCTTACATGAAAAACAACTTCTCTTTGTTAGGAGTGTTGCTTTTTGTGCTGTTTACTAATTTGGCGCTGGCACAGTCCAAAACGGTATCCGGCCTTGTTAAAGCAACGGAGTCAGGTGAGCCCCTGCCTGGTGTAGCCGTACTTGAGAAAGGCACACAAAATGGAACGGTAACGGATTTCGATGGGAAATTTACGTTGACTGTTTCTGGGAGCAACGCTATTCTTCAGCTAAGCAGCATGGGAATGGAGTCTAAGGAAGTGACGGTAGGTAGCAACGATTACATTGTTGTAAACCTAGATTTATCGTCAGATCAATTAGATGAAGTAACTGTAACTGCCTTAGGTTTAGAAGCCAAAAGGGATGAGGTTGGAGTTGCCTCTACACGTGTAGATGGAGCTCAACTTGCAGCCACCGGTGAAACAAGGTTGATTCAAAACCTTAATGGTAAATCTGCCGGTGTGAATGTTACTCAATCTTCTGGGGATCCTGGAGCAGGATCAAAAATTCAAATTAGAGGTGCAACTTCTATTACTGGAGATGTGCAACCTTTAATTATTATTGATGGTGTACCCATGTTTAATGACTCTTACTATGGTGAGGCATTCGGTGGTCAGAACTCAACTTCTGGATCCGTTGGTTCAGGTGGTGGTGTTACTCAACAATCACGTTTGAATGACCTTAACCCTGCTGATATTGAGTCAGTGGAAGTATTAAGAGGTGCATCTGCAGCTGCTATTTGGGGTTCTAGAGCCGCAAATGGTGTATTAGTAATTACTACTAAGAAAGGTTCTGCACAAGGAACTAAAGACTTTACGGTAAATGTTAACCTTTCTGCATCTTTCCAAAATGTGAACAGAAAGATCGCCTTGAATGAGAAATACGGACAAGGTTATAACATGACGTATAAAGATGGTTCGCCTACTGGATTTGCTCGTTCATTATCTTGGGGTGACAAATTATCTGAGCGTCCAGGTGGAAATGATGTGTTTTATCAACCAGGAGATGCTGAGTACATGGGATTCTTTACCTCTAACACAACAGGTAATAAATATTACAGAGTAGTTGATGGTACTCAAGCAGATCCAAATGGTGGAAAGAACAACAATACAGTTTACGATCCTTATGAGCAGTTATTTAAAACTGGTGTAACTTGGGATAATTCTGTTTCTATTCAAAGTGCTGGTCCTAAAGGAAGTGTTTACTTCTCTTTAGCAGATACTCGTCAAGATGGTATCATTAAAAGAAATTCAAATTTCAACAAAACATCTGTTAGATTAAATGTTTTCAAGCCTTTAGGGAAGCAATGGAAAATTACTTCTGGTTTGAACTTTACGGCATCTAATTCTGCACGTGTTCAGATGGGTTCTAACCTAAGTGGTCTTTTCTTAGGTGGTTTGAGAAACCCAGCTGACTTTGATATGAGAGACTACATCGGTACTTATACTGATGCAAATGGAGCAGCGTTTAGAGATCAACCAAGAGCGTTTAGAAATGCGATTGGTGCTAACCCAGGATATGGTTATGACAACCCACTTTGGATGATGGATAACATTACTTCTGATTCTAAAGTTCAACGTCTTTTCGGAAAAGTTGAATTTGGTTATGATCCAACTTCTTGGTTAAGCTTCATTTGGAGAAATGGATTTGATACTTATACAGATAGTAGAGATGATTTCTTCGATGCGCTTTCTGCAGGATCTAATAACGGTGGTCGTTATGTAAAAGAAAAGTTTGTTAGAAATCAGTTCAATACAGATTTCATTGCACGCGGTACATGGATGCTGTCAGATGATTTTGACTTGACAGCATTATTAGGTGCTAACTACAATGTTAGAACTTACGATGATATTGCTACTGATGGTAGATCATTCATTAACCCACTTTCTCCTCCTCAGTTGAATAACACAACTAACCAAACACTTTTTAAAGTGTATGAAGAGCAAAGAACAGTTGGATATTATGCTGATGTTAACTTAGGAATGTTTGACCAAGTATTCGTTAACCTTTCTGGTCGTATGGACTACTTATCTACACTTCCTCAGGATAACAATAGCATTTTCTATCCTGCCGCGAACGTTGCATGGCAATTCTCTAAATTGTTAGGATCTGACGGTAACGATGCGTTTAGCTTTGGTAAGTTTAGATTAGGATGGGGTCAGGTTGGACGTGGTCCAAGCCCATATTCTACTTCAACAGTATATATCTCTCCTACAGCTAACATTGGTGGTTATGGAGAAGGTTGGGGACCTGGTGTTAACCCAGCAGCATACGGTGGAGGTCAATCTCTAAGTAACGTTGCAGGTAACCCTAATATTAAGCCTGAGATCAAGACTGAAACTGAAGTTGGATTTGACTTAAGATTCTTGAAAGACAGATTGTATGCCAACTTAACTTACTATACGAACAAAACTGAAGACTTGATTATTCAAGTAGACGTTGCACAATCAACAGGTTTTGCTCAGCAAGTAGTGAATGGTGCAGAAATCACTAACAACGGTTTTGAAATCGAATTAGGTGGTGATGTAATCAAGAAAGAAAACTTTGTTTGGAACTTATACGGTATCTATACTCAGAACAGAAACGAAGTAACTAAGATGAATGGAGTTAACTCAATTTATTTATCTGGTTTCTCTGGCACAAGTTCAAGAGCCGTATTGGGTGAGCAATTAGGAGTTCTTTGGGGTGCTAAATGGCAACGCGAAGAAAACGGAAGTTTAGCTTTAGATGCTAATGGATTCCCAACATTGGCAGCTGCTGCTGGTGTTATTGGAGATCCTAACCCAAAATTCAGATGGAGTGTTGGTTCTGGAATGACTATCTACAAAGCATGGAATGTTAACTTCTTAGTTGATGCTGCTGTAGGCGGTAAGATGTGGAACGGTACGAAAGGTGCTTTGGCATTCTTTGGTAGAGCTGGCTACACTGATGTTGAGCAAACAGTTTCAGGAGACTTGATTACTTATTATGGTGACAAAGTATCTGATGTTTATCCTCACAGAGCTAATGGAGACGGAACTTATACTGTTCGTGGTCAAGTTAGAGACTTCGGTGGTGGTAACGTATTCTTAGATGAACTTTGGTATACTGACGGTCCTGGTTCAGGTTTTACTGGTCCAGATGAGCAGTTTGTTGAAGAAATCACTTGGACTAGGTTGAGAGAACTTTCTGTTGGATACAACTTCCAAAGAAAGCAGTTAGATAAAATGAAATTACAAGCGTTCTCAATCAACTTGATCGTGAACAACTTGTTCTTGATTACTAACTACGATGGTAACGATCCAGATCAAAGTTTATCTGGTGCTGGTCAAAACGGTTTAGGTTTGGATTACTTCCAAAACCCATCTGTTCGTACAATTAGAATAGCGTTGAACTTAACCATTTAAGAATAGAATTATGAAGATATTAAAGAACACTACTTTCTTATTATTGGCGATAGCCGTTTTCTCTTCTACTTCTTGTAAAAAATGGGTAGAAGGATCAATAAATACGAATCCTGATAATGCAACAGACGCGCCACTTTCAGCAGTAATGACTGCGATGTTTGTGGGGCTGATCACTCCAAATTCTGGAGAAGATGCACGTTTAGCTGCAATATGGACACAACAATTCACAGGAACAGATAGACAATATTCTGGGTATGATGCCTATAATATTTCTTCTGCAGATTTTGATTGGGATGGTCCTTACTATTCAGTTACACAGCAAGCAAACATTTGTATTGAAAAAGCAGCGGGTGAAGGAAATAACTTCTATGAAGGAGTTAGTACATTAATTAAAGCGCATGCTTTTGGTATGACTGCAGCTGGATGGGGTGATATTCCTTATTCTCAAGCGAATGTCATTGTTAGTTTCCCTTCTCCTGCATTCGACCCTCAGATGAATGTTTATGCTGCGGTGCAAACAATGTTAACACAAGCCATTGCTTTACTAGATAACCCAGTTGGTGGCGATGCTTATGGTGTAGACTTCTATTTTGGTGGAGACGCTGATAAATGGAAGGCAGTTGCGCAAACATTAAAGGCACGTTTTTACATGCATACTGGTGATAAGGTTTCTGCACTTGCTCATGCGCAAATGGGCGTTATGACAAGTGATGGTGATTGGATGATTCCTCATACGGGAGGAGCTTACAATCAAGATATGAACATCTATCACTCTTTTGGTGTATTTGACCGTCAAGGTT
>JAOARK010000003.1 GCA_025210575.1 Schleiferiaceae bacterium | reverse complement strand
GGAAAAAACAGATTCTGTAATTACCACAATATGGCCTTTCGCTTTTTTAAGCTTGGCCTCAAGATCCAGCAGATCATTGTGTTTAAAACTCAATGAAGCAGCATGAGATAAGCGCATACCATCGCGTATTGACGCATGGACTAATTGATCATAGATATAAGTATCTCCTCTGGAAAGTAAAGAGCCAAATAACCCAATATTCGCATCGTATCCAGAGTTAAAAAAGAGCGCATCTTCGCTTTTGAAAAAACAAGCCGCTTGCTTCTCTAGAGCATCAAAATCTTTGGAATGCCCGCTTATTAATCTAGATCCTTTTTTAGTTGAATCATCAAGTTTAGATTCATATTGAATCGATGACAAACCTAAATAATCATTACTACTGAAATCGGTTAAATGAGTCACATCTCGCAATTCGCGAAACAAGCCATTCATCTTTCTTTTTCGATTAAGATCCTGTAGTTTTTGTTCTAAAGAAGATTGCAAAACACCATCCTTTTGAGGACGCTAAAATAAGGTCTAATCATCCCAACTTCATGAGAAGTAAAGTACCTAAAGAGTTATATTTATAACAACCTTCAAAATCGCTTCAAATGAGAAAATTTAAATTTAGTCTTTACAGTTCTTTGCTTTTTTTATTTGCCATTACTTTCAATGGAAATGCACAAACAATAGAAATACCTAAAGGGTTCTCACCACAGATAGGCACAACTTTTTCAATGATGGAAGATTTAAAAGATCGAGTGACCCGAAGCGTAGCTAACCTTAATCTTGAAGAAACAGATTTTTTATTAGACGATAAAGCTAACCGCATCGGTGCGTTAATCTTGCACTTAGCAGCGACCGAAAAATATTACCAACTGTACACTTTTGAAAATCGCGGATTTAACGAGGAAGAAAAAATGTGGAATACAGCTTTGAGCTTAGGAGACAAGGCTAGAGAGGAGTTTCAAGGAAATCCAATTGATTATTACTTAGATATTTGGAATGAAGTTAGATTGGATACCAAGAAATTATTAAAAACCAAAGACGACAAGTGGTTTGCTGAAAAGGTAAAGAACAGCAACATGAATAACCATTGGGCTTGGTATCATGTGATGGAGCATCAAGCAAATCACATGGGGCAGATTCGATTGATCATAAAAAGGATGAATTGATTTAGTGATAAACCCTATTATTGAAGCCATCATAAAACCTATAACGATCACTAAACAAATGCATAAATCAATATTACCCTTACTTCTATTCGTCAGCTTTTGGGCTTGCAAAAAAGAAACCCCGATCTCTCCTCCGGAGCCAACTCTAAAAGGTCATTGGATAGCGCATTATGAGTTTGCTCCTAATGGGACGAAAGACTATAGTAAACCGGATTTCTTATTAGCCTTCGAACCTTCGGATGGTTTTATGCTTAATTCTGACGGCTTAGGTCGAGCGGTTTGGTATGGCCATGAAGGGCACAAAGATTTTTTCTGGAAAGAACAGAGTGACACGCTACGCATTCGTGCTTTCGATTTTCTTGGAAATTTAAACACACATTATTGCTTTTATTCTGACCTCACCTTAGACTCACTAACCTTTATCAACCCCATTGGAAAACGCTACAAAATGTATAAAGTAAAATAAACATGGCAGACAACGAATTCCCGGTACACTTATTCATTATTGGTGGAATATTGATCGTCTTTATCATTGCTGCACTAAACAACGAAAAAGCAAAATTCAAACGCAGATTAAAGAAATCTCCTCTGAAAAAAATTGGAGATATTCAAGACGGAGAAGTTGTTCGCTTTGTTGGTAGAGTAGAGTTTATTGACGAACCCATTATCGCACCGTTATCTTTCCGCCCAAGTGCGTTTTACTATGTTGAAGTCGAGAAAAAAGTGAAGTCAGGAAAAAGCTCTACGTGGCGCACAATTATAAAAGAGCAGCGCAGAGCCAAGTTTGCCATTCGCGATGAAAATGGCATTGCTTTAATAGACCAGGAGCATTTCAAAAGTCTAGTGGTTATGGACGAAAGACACAGCTCTGGAACGTTTAATGACGCAACCGAAGAATTAGAAGCATTTCTAAATTCTCATGGATATCAAAGCGAAGGGAGCTTTGGGTTCAACAAAACTTTACGCTATCATGAAGGCGTTCTTGAAAAAGATGAAACGGTAGCCGTTTTAGGTCAGGGACATTGGATAGCCCCATCAGAATTAGATTTGGATTTACCTGATGAAAAAATATTGGTGATGTCCCCTCCACCGAATGAACCCCTGTATATAAGTGACGAACCAGAAATGACCTCCCTTCCTGATCAAGTTAAAAAGGAAAAGCGTAAAAAGAGAACTATTAGACGCAATGAAAAGAGGAATGGCCGTTATTTAAAATAATGTGGTTAAAACGAATCTTCATAGCACTCTTGATCATCGCTCTTGATCTCTTCGTATATCTGGTCCTTGCCTTTTTTTTAATGAACTATGAGGATTTCTATACCCCAGAAGATGGTCCTTGGTACTCTTGGCAAAGCATGGATAAGACCGACAGAATTGCAATGAGTACCTTTATTTTATGGAATATTTTAAACTGGATTGCTGCTACAATAATTATACACAAATTACTTTTTCGCTTTGTTCCTGCTTATAAAGTGAAATTTTCAAAGGTTTTAAAACTGAATTGAAATTTAAATGCCTGCCAAAGTTTAACTCATTAAAAAAGCCCTAGATTTCTCTAGGGCTTTCTAACATTCTATTCTTTCGGATTAGTCGGCTAAAACGATAACGTTGTTATTCATCATTTCTACCACTCCTCCGTTTATTTCAACTTTTACGGTTTTATCATCAGAAGTATCTAAAATGATATCTCCGCTTAAATTGTCTAGCGT
>JAOARK010000351.1 GCA_025210575.1 Schleiferiaceae bacterium | reverse complement strand
GCTAACTGCAACGTCTGTTGTGGCCGCCTTGGCTTTGGTTGTATACTTAAATCAACAACCATCAGAAAGAGAACAATACGCCCTTTATTTAGAAAATCATCCATACAATAATCTTGGTTTAACTGACCAGGAAGTTGAAGATATGCCGAAAAAAGATCGTCCTGATCTGGCTTTCATGCAAGACTTTTTACTGACGATGGATCCTAAATTGAAAAGGCCCACCAAAGAGGTTCTGTATCCGATATTAACCGAGTTGAACAAACAAAACAACATTTATTCTTCTTCTAAAACAGCTACGATAAACTGGGTTGAAAGAGGACCAACAAATGTTGGTGGTAGAACCAGAGCTTTGATCTTTGATCCGAATGATACCGCTGGCACAAAAGTTTGGGCCGGAGGAGTTGGCGGTGGACTTTGGTACAATGATGACATCACAACTTTCAGCTCTTCATGGCAAAACGTAGATGACTTTTGGGCCAACATGGCTATCTCCGCAATGGCTTACGACCCAACAAATACGCAAGTGTTCTATGTAGGGACCGGAGAAGGTTATGGTAACATTGACGCGGCTCGCGGAAACGGAATATGGAAGACCACAGATGGTGGTGTAACATGGAACCTATTAGCATCTACAAATAACACCGCAACTTTCACTTATGTAATGCATCTTGCAGTTCACCCGATAACAGGCGATGTTTATGCTTCTACCCGAACGGGAGGTTTACAGCGCTCCACAGATGGTGGTGTAACCTGGACCAAAGTTTTGGGCTCTGGAGTTGGAGCAAACTCAAATAGAATCAACAAAGTTGAGTTTAACGAAAATGGTACCGTTTGGGTAGCCGTACATGCAGCCGGAGTTTATCGTTCTTACACTGGAGATGCGAACAGTTTCAACAAAATGAACACTACTGGAAACGGTTTTAGCCCTAGCCCTTCTGCACGTGTGGAATTAGCATTGGCTCCATCTGATACAAATGTGGTTTACGTGATGTCAGTTACTGGTACACCTCGACTTTTTAGAAGTACAGATGCTGGCGCAACCTGGAGCGCACTTGCTTTGCCAGATGATGCTGACTTTGGCATACCTGCGAATGACTTCACGAGGGGTCAATCTTGGTATGATTACACCATTGCAGTAAATCCTTTAGATAAAGACCACGCTGTTGTAGGTGGGGTTGATTTATTTCAAACCATAGATGGCGGAGCTACTTGGGATCAATTATCTCATTGGTATGGTGGCTTTAGTTACCAATACGTACATGCAGATCAGCACAACATCGTTTTTAGAAACGACTCCTCAGGTGTGGCTATTTTCAGTCATGATGGTGGTATCTCCTACTGTCCGGATATGGGTACTGCAAGTCCTATTATTGTGACAAGAATTCAAGATTACAATACAACCCAGTTCTATGCATGTGCCGCGCACCCTGCTGCAGGTTCTAACTACTTCTTGGCAGGAGCTCAAGATAATGGCACACAACAATTCGTTCTCCCTGGAGCTGGAGCAACTACTGAAGCAACAGGCGGTGACGGTGGGTTTTGTTATATCGATCAAGACAACCCCAATTGGCAATTAACGGCTTACACAAGAAATAATCACAGCTTTAGTGCAGATGGTGGAATTTCTTGGGGTGGCCTACAATCATCAGAAAATTCAGGTTCATTTATTAACCCAGGAGATTATCATGATGCCCTAAATATTTTGTTCACGGCAAAATCAAGTAGCTCCATAAAAAGAACCTTTATTAACGGGAACCTCAACCCGAATACAGACGACCTTCCGGTGTCTATGTCTGGAGGAACAACACACATAAAAGCATCTCCCTATTCTACGAGCACGGCTACATTATTTGTTGGAACCAGCAGTGGTGGAGTATACAAAGTAACAGGTGCTGACGGCTTATCACCTTCAACAACAAATATTGGTTCTAATAGTTTCCCTACAGGCAGCGTAACTTGTATTGCTGTTGGTCAAAGCGAAAATGAACTTGTCGTTACTTTCGGTAATTATGGCGTAAACTCTGTATGGTATACAAATGATGGTGGAATTAACTGGAACTCTATTGAAGGTAATTTGCCAAATATGCCTGTAAGATGGGCATTGTTTAATCCAAACGATTTTAACGAAGTAATTTTGGCAACTGAGCTTGGTGTTTGGGAGTGTTTAGACATTCATGCCGCAACTCCATCTTGGGCTGCAGCTAACAACGGTTTGGCTAACGTTCGCGTAAGCATGTTACAATTACGCGCTTCTGATGGAACAGTAGCTGCTTCTACTCATGCTCGTGGATTATTTACTTCTGATGTTTTTGCTAATCCTAACCCAACCGCAAACATCGGAGAACACCGCGAAATCCTATGTGCGAATGAAGAAGTGGCTTTCGAGAATTTCAGCTTTAACGCCACAAGCTACCAATGGAACATTAGCCCTTCAACATTCAACTTTGTAAATGGAACAAGTGCTACTTCTATAGATCCCGAAATTGAATTCACAGCAAATGGAAATTATTCTATTGAGTTGATTGCTTTCAATGCTAACGGCAGCGATACTGCCTACAGTACAACTTCTGTTGGAAGTTTACCACTTCCTTTTAATGAAGATTTCAGCAATAACAGTTTAAACCGAAGATGGAAAATTGTGAACATTGATGGTGACTTGACTTGGGAAAACAGACAAGTAATGGGTGGCACATCAGTGAGCGTACAAAACTTCGGTTATGTGGGCGCCTCAATCTTAGGTCAGGCAGACGATTTGATTACGCCTCCTTTAGATTTTACTGGAGCTGATTATCCTGTAT
>JAOARK010000034.1 GCA_025210575.1 Schleiferiaceae bacterium | reverse complement strand
CAAATGCAAATACTTGGTATCAGATCTGGAGACAAACCACAGTAGGTGGAGGTTTTAGCTTACTTGACTCTACTCAAAATCTAACTTACGTTGATACTCCTGCAGCTATTTTATTTGGCCTGGATTACAAGATTGCTATTGGAGGTACTTGTTTCAGCGCTAAGACTAACACCATTAGTATTGATGAAGAATCATTATTAGATGAAGTGGTTATGAGCCCAGTACCATTCAATGATCATATCAATATTCAGCTTCCATCAGAATTAGATTCTGACAAAATTTCTACAAGACTGTTAGATCTATCTGGAAAGGAAATTACCAATATTGAAATTGTGAAAGAATCAAACAAGTTGACTATGAGTAATTTGAAAGATTTGCCTAGCGGAGTATATGTTTTACATTTAACCGCAGGAAACAAAGCGAAGTCTTTCAAACTTATTCATTAGATGAAAAACAGAATTACTGAATTATTCAATATTCAGTACCCTATTATACAAGCCGGAATGATCTGGTGCAGCGGATGGGAATTAGCAAGCGCTGTAAGCAACTCTGGCGGATTAGGAATTATTGGATCGGGGTCTATGTACCCCGATATTCTTAAAGAACATGTTCAAAAATGCAAAGCGGCCACAGATAGGCCGTTTGCTGTTAATATCCCCATGCTTTATCCTGATATCGATAAGCATATTCAGACGTGCATAGAAGAAAAGGTACCGATTGTTTTTACTTCTGCGGGAAATCCAAAAACGTACACGGCAAAATTGAAGGAAGCCGGAATAACGGTAGTGCATGTTGTGAGTAGTTTAAAGTTTGCTCTAAAAGCTGAAGTGGCTGGCGTAGATGCTGTTGTAGCCGAAGGGTTTGAGGCAGGAGGGCACAACGGTAGAGATGAAACCACGACCCTTTGTTTAATTCCGGCTGTAGCAGAGAAACTTGAAATTCCTGTAATAGCTGCAGGAGGAATAGGAGATGGAAGGGCGATGTTGGCGGCCATGAGCTTGGGAGCCGATGCAGTGCAGGTAGGCAGTCGCTTTGTGGCGAGCCACGAATCTTCAGGTCATGATAATTTTAAACAAGTGGTGGTAGACGCTCAGGAAGGAGCGACTCAACTCACATTAAAAGAATTAGCACCTGTAAGGTTAATTAAAAATGAATTCTACAATCAGGTTCAACAAGTTTATGCAGAAGGACCAACCAAAGAAAAGTTAATAGAGGTGTTGGGTCGTGCGCGCGCAAAAAAAGGAATGTTTGAAGGCGATCTTGTTGAAGGAGAATTGGAAATTGGTCAAGTTAGTGGAACGATAAACGAGATAAAGCCTGCGGCACAGATTGTAGAAGATATGTTGCAGGAGTTTGAGGCAGCCCGAAAGGAAATGGCTCAGATCACATTTTAATGTCATTTCTTAAAAAACTAAATTCATTAGGTCCAGGTTTGCTTTTTGCGGCCACGGCTATCGGGGTTTCTCACTTAGTTCAATCTTCAAGAGCGGGCGCTGAATATGGCTATCAACTTATTGGGGTAGTAGTGCTGGCTAATCTTTTTAAGTATCCATTTTTTGAGTATGGAACAAGATATGCTGCTGTTACCGGTAAGTCAATCATAGATGGCTATTCCAAGATTGGAAAATGGTTTTTGGTAGTATTTCTCATTCTGAATTTTACAACAATGTTTACGGTGGCAGCAGCTGTAAGCTTGGTCACTGCAGGTATTATTCAAGCCATACTCCCTTTTGAAACCAATATTAATGTGGTTACAGGGTTGTTGTTGTTTAGTTCTGTGGGCCTGCTTTGGAAAGGTAAATTCACTCTTTTGGAAAAAGGTATAAAGTGGATGGCATTGATCATGTTGCTTACCACTCTTTTAGCTTTTATTCTCTCCTTGTTTGTTACAGAATCACCAAGCTCTTCAACGTTCAAAAATGTACCATCTCTTCCGTTCATTATTGCCTTAATGGGATGGATGCCTACTGCGTTAGACATTTCTACTTGGAATAGCCTGTGGACCGTTGAGAAAATGAAAAAGGAGAAATTCGATCTGAAAGCCGCCAAATTTGATTTCAACTTTGGATATATTTTCACAGCAGTATTGGCAGTGGTATTTTTAATTCTCGGAGCACGTGTTATGTCCTCATCCGAATTACCCGATAGTGCAGTGGGATACTCGAATGTATTTCTATCTATGTTCACATCAACCTTAGGGAATTGGAGTTGGCCGATCATTGCAGCTGCCGCGTTTACGGTTATGTTAAGTACCACTATCACAGTTTTAGATGGTTATTCCAGAGCTGTGAGTCATACGGCATCGTTGATTAGAATAAGAAATGAAAATGAGAAATCCATTTATAGACTTACACTGTTAGTCCTGGGCTGTGGGGCTTCAGTTTTACTTTTCTTTTATGGGGGATCATTGGCGACAATGGTAAACATAGCAACGATTATTTCATTTCTTATTGCACCTGTAATAGCAGTCGTTAATTTACTGATGGTCAAGGGCTATTCATTTCCAGAAAATGATAAACCTAAAAAAGGGATGTTTTACCTGAGTTTAGCAGGAATAGTTTTTCTGATAGGCTTTTCTATAGTTTATTTAATTAACCTTTAAATCAATCATTTTTTCTGTTAATCATTTGGGGCTATCTTTCGTTGTAAAGCCCAAATCAAGCCCATTTTAATTATTACATTGCAGCCAAATTACATTTATGGATATGAAACGCGTTATTCTATTATTCATTGGAATCTTACTTTCTGTAAGTCAAGTTAATGCCACTCACCTTATTGGAGGGGAGATTATTTGGGAATGTAACCCCAATAACCCCAATCAGATACGATACACCGTTCGTTTGTATCGAGAATGTGGTGTTACACCAACTGGAGGTTCTCCAGCAGGATTACCTGGTTCGGTAAACTTGGTAAACGGAGGATTGTGTTCACAAATTCAAGTAGTGGATGTATCTCCTGATTGTTACGATAACTCTCTCGGAATTTCTTGTGGAGTTACACCAGTAGGAGAGGGAGCGATTCAAATGGGTATCTACCGTTCTACATGGCAAAATATGCCAACCATTCCGGTGGCAGGTCTAACGCTTTCTTGGGGTTCTTGTTGTAGACCAGGAACTGTTGCTCCAGGAGGAAACCTTGTTACTACAAGTTTTCAGTTAAGAGCAACAATGTATCCATATAACAACGTAACCAACCCTGTTCAATGTTACGATAGCTCACCTGACTTTTTGGAAGATCCAAAAGTGGTTGCATGTAACGGAGCGGATATTGTTTATAACAACTTAGGTTTCGACCCAGACTTGGATTCATTGTACTACGAATGGGCATATGCAAAGTCTTCTGCAGGAGGTAACGCAACCTACAACTCAGGATATTCTTTTAATAACCCTATTCCAGATAATACTTTCAACCCACTAAATACTGGTGCTCAGTTAGATGGTGCTTCTGGTCAGGTGAATTTTACTTGTTATACTGATGGTGCTTATGCTACCGTATTGAAAGTAGAAGAGTGGCGTTGTGGTCAGTTGATTGGAGAGATCTTCAGAGATATTCCTTTAATTGTTCGCCCTTGTTTACCAACAACTGGAGCATGTCCTTCTGCGACTAACTCCCCGCCTTCCTTGAATTTGGAGGTGGATTCTATTACGTATCCCAATGGACCTTGGGTAACACCCGTATACAATACCAATAACATTTTAGTGTACTATGAAACCACGGTATACGCAAGAGAACAGATCAACTTTGATATTACTTCTTTTGATTTAGATTTTAAACCTAACTGTACACCAGATAATATTGAATTTGTTGCTGCAGGGGGTAACTTGAGTGATGCAGCTAACTGGGGTAATCCTAACTCATGTAAGTTTAACGCACCTTGTGCAACCATAACATCATTGAATGGTAACCCACCAGGTTCGGGAGGTTTCATT
>JAOARK010000350.1 GCA_025210575.1 Schleiferiaceae bacterium | reverse complement strand
GGGACCATTATTCTTTGGATCTATAAGTGCTTTTAACAGCAAGTTTGATGTAAAGAATGATCCGGATAAGATCGAGATTGATTTTATTGACTCTAAGGTCAGCGACTTTTCGGGTATTGAGGCGATCTACAATTTAGTAGAGAAATACCATGCAGCTGATAAAGCTGTAAAACTAACGCACCTCAGTGACGACTGTAAAGCAATTCTACACAAGGCGCACCCCGTTTTTCATGGAATCATAGAGGATGATGTGAATGATCCGCGCTATTATGTTGTTTCTGATCTTATCAAGGAAGGCGATTACCAAAGTGCTTAGTAATTTTGCCTTTCTTTTAGGTATCGAGCTTTTTCTACTTCAAAATCATGAGCTGCAGCACTGTCTTGCGGATTTTGAAGATAGGCCTTAAAAGCATCTGCATAAGCGGGATCATGCCCATAACGATAATCGATTATTGTGTTGTTACTTACAAATGTGGCGGATACTCCTAATCCAAACCAAATCAATACGCGGTTAAAAAACCTGCTAAAAGCTTCTGGGTTTGTTTTACGAGTAAAAATTGACCCTATTTGGATGAGCGTCAAAAAGATCACCCCTAGAATAAGCATGTTATCAGCACCTGGGAAAAACATGATCTTAAAGAGAAGTCCTAATACGATTAAAGAAAAATCCCAACCTGCTACAATGCTTCCAATAAGTACGGCTGGCGACATGTCTTTTCCTTTTTTCTCTTTTAAAAGTTTTCTAAGTGAAACATTGTGGATCACGAAATAACCACCAACGTAATAAAACATGGCCAAGGTACCTCCCCCTAGAATCATGAGTATATCCGCTCCTGGTAATCTCAATACCTTCATGGCAATTGCAGCAAAAAAGATACCTGAGAGTATTTTTTCAATTTTAGTCATCTTCTTCTTTGGGATGTTCTTTTAGGATTGAACTTCACATGTTCAATTCCCAACTCGTTAATAATTGTATGTGTAATGTGTTTTGCTTCGTCTTCATTTGGCGTTTGCTTAACAAGTACTTTCTCTCTATGACTTTCATTAAGCAAATAAACCTTGTATACCATTTCTTCAATGCTCGTTTCGAGCATGGTACGTCCTGATCCGGTTGTCTCCGTTTGTTTTACGTAGAATACAGTCAAATATGGGAATTCTTCTAACGACCTCCATTTTCCAAATTTTAAACCCATGTAGTTAAAATATTCTCGAAATCGAGATTTGTCGTTACTTACTTCAAAACCATAATGAGAGAAAGCAAAATAAAATCCAATAAGACAAAAAACGATGAGAGCAATTGGGTTGCTTGTTAGTAATCCAAAAACAAACCCTAGAATCATGAATATGTATCCAATGAAAGTGGCTGAACTCGAATGAGCTTTGGCCGCTTTTATTCTAATTTTCATTTCGCTGAATTTAAAATAAGCTTTAGATGAGCTAAATGATGTTCGCAATGCCAGGCGTACATGGAAAGTAATTGACCTAAACAATAATGTTGATTGTATTCAGGGTGTGCCACTATCAAATCAAAATCTTCTTCTTTAAGACTTTTGAGAAAAAGAGCCCATCTATGATGAAGGCCTCTTAGAATAGAAAGTGAATCAGTTAAGTCGTCAGCGTTATTATCAACGTGATTCGCCCACAAATCTTCTCGATAGGGTCTGATGTTCGGAATAGGCTCTTCCGTCATCCCAATTTTAAAGCGTATAAACGCATTCATATGGCTATCGGCTAGATGATGCACTACCTGTTTACCATTCCAACCTTCAGGGCGGTAAGGGGTATTCAACATTTCAAGTGTGAAATTCTCTAGTAAACTTTCAAGAGCTTCAGGAAAAGAAGCTATGATTTCAATCCATAATGTACGCTCTTCATTAGGCCATGTTTTTGGTTTGTTGAATTCACCTACGGGGTATTTTAAATTTTGATTATCCAAACTCTTTTCTTCTTTCTTCTAAGCCTAATAAAACATCACGTAAACGGGCTGCTTCAATAAAGTCTAAAGATTTTGCTGCCTCTTCCATCATCTTTCTAGTCTTAATGATGTCCTTCTCTAATTGATCTTTAGAGTTATATACCACTTCTTCTTCTGCAGCAGCACTCGACATTTGATCCAATTCATATTGCACGGTAGATTTAGCAAGTGAAGCTCCTTTAAGAATACTTTCTTTTGTTTTCTTTAATTGTTGTGGTACAATTCCATTTGCCTCATTATAAGCCATTTGCTTTGATCTACGCCTGTTGGTTTCATCTATAGTCTTCTGCATGCTATCTGTAATCTTATCAGCATACATAATGGCTAAACCTTCTACATTTCTTGCGGCTCTCCCGATAGTCTGCACTAAACTTCGTTCAGAGCGCAAGAAACCTTCTTTATCGGCATCCATAATAGCTACCAGCGATACTTCAGGAAAGTCTAGCCCTTCACGCAACAAGTTTACTCCTATGAGTACATCAAAGACACCCAGACGAAGATCTCTCATGATCTCCACACGTTCCATTGTGTCTACATCACTGTGTATGTAACGACAACGAACGCCATAGCGCGTCAAATATTTAGTCAATTCCTCGGCCATACGCTTGGTTAAGGTAGTCACCAAAACGCGTTCATCTTTATCTGCTCTTATGCGAATTTCTTCCATGAGGTCATCTACCTGATTCAGGCTAGGTCTCACCTCGATTTTAGGATCTAACAATCCTGTAGGACGGATTACCTGTTCCGCGAATACACCTTCTGATTTCTCAAGTTCATAATCCGCTGGAGTAGCACTCATATAGATAACTTGATTCTGAAGCATTTCAAATTCTTCAAACTTCAAAGGTCTATTGTCTAAGGCTGCCGGAAGTCTAAAACCAAATTCTACTAGATTCTCCTTTCTCGAACGATCCCCTCCATACATGGCATGCACTTGAGGAATCGTTACGTGACTTTCGTCAATTACCATTAAAAAGTCATCTGGGAAATAATCGAGTAAACAGAAAGGTCGTGTACCAGGTTTTCTACCATCGAGATAACGCGAATAGTTTTCAATTCCCGAGCAGTAACCCAATTCACGGATCATTTCCAAATCAAAAGTGGTACGTTCTTCGAGTCTCTTTGCCTCTAAAGGTTTTGCTATTTCTTTAAAGTAATCCACTTGATGCACCATATCTTCTTGAATTTGGTGTATCGCAGTTTGAATTGTATCTGGTGCTGTAACAAAGATGTTAGCTGGATAAATTCTTACTGAATCGTAAGTGTCTAATTTCCCACCTGCTGGGTCATAGCTTTCAATCGCTTCAATTTCATCGCCAAAAAAATGAAAGCGAATAAAATGATCACTGTATCCAGGAAAAATGTCCACAGTATCACCCTTCACTCTAAAGTTTCCTCGTTTGAACTCTGCAGTAGTCCTTGAATAAAGCGCATTCACAAACTGATGAAGGACTTTATTTCTACTTACCAATTCACCTACGCGAAACTCCATCATATTGCTAGAAAAAGAATCGGGGTTACCTATGCCATAAAGGCAAGATACGGAGGCAACAACAAGCACATCTCTTCTTCCTGATAGTAGGGAAGAGGTAGTGCTTAACCTGAGCTTCTCTATTTCGTCATTTATTGAAAGATCTTTTTCAATATATATTCCTGATGACGGAATGTACGCTTCTGGCTGATAATAGTCGTAGTAGCTTACAAAATACTCTACAGCATTATTGGGGAAGAAGCTTTTGAATTCGCTATACAGCTGTGCTGCTAGAGTCTTATTATGACTTAAAACCAGAGTCGGGCGCTGTACCTCCTTAATGACATTAGCAATAGAAAAGGTCTTACCAGAACCCGTTACGCCAAGTAAAGTCTGGTACTTTTCTCCACTTTTAACGCCATCAGCTAATTGTTCAATAGCCTGCGGCTGATCTCCAGTTGGAGAAAATTCTGAGTCTATTGAAAACTGCATATGCTATTCTTCAGAATTATCTTCGTTGTTTTCTGCTTGAGCTTCTTTTGGTTCTTCTTTTGGAGCGTTGAAATTCTTTACAAATTGTCTACCATGAGACAACTTCGATTTTAACGACTCAACCTGTTCTTCAAGTCGTTTGATATTCTTGTTTACTTCCTTAACCATGGGATTCTTCTCGTCTACATGTGCAAAGAAGCCCAGGTTATTCTGAAGTTGCATCATTTCTTTTTTGGCTTCATCTATTTTTCTTCTTAATAGATCAAACTCCTTGTCTAGCTTAAACTTGTCGTTACTCTCTAGAAATGCC
>JAOARK010000349.1 GCA_025210575.1 Schleiferiaceae bacterium | reverse complement strand
GCCATAACTCAGCAATCAAGTTGATGTCGGTAGCTTGGTGATATTCTGCAAAATGCTCTTCAGTTACGCCTTTAGCTGCAGCAATGAATTTTTGCATTTTTGCTTCTGCTTCTTCAGCAACTTTTGCTTTCTCCTCTTTACTCTTTCCTTTTTGAGCTTCTTTGATGCCGATTGCAGTCTCAAAGTAAGCGCTCATTAATCGGTTCAATCTCCAAGCATATAAAGTAGACTGAGGTCCAATAACACCTGCTTCAAGAAGGTATCTTCCCGCAACACCAGTTTCGTCAGTCATCTTGTAAGCACTTTCTAAAAGCTCTAATGTTTCGCCATATTTTGCTTTTCTAGTGGCATCAGCATTCAACCACTTAGCAAATTCATCTTCAATTGCTTTTTTCTTGTCGTAAACACGGTTTTGCTTTAACTGCTCTGTTTGTCCGATGTAGTATTTCCAGTAGTTAGCAGTTTGTGCATAGTTAGAAGCTAACATGATTCTTGTTGCATCATCAGCTTCCATATACTTACGCATAACCTCTAACTTCTTGTCTCTAATTTGAACCGTAGTTGGGTTGTATTTGTTAATGGCTTGCTCAACTCCGTAAGAAGAAAGGTAACGGTCTGTAGATCCTGGAAATCCAAACACCATGGTGAAGTCACCATCTTTTACACCATCTAAAGAAACAGGTAAATGGTGTTTTGGTTTCAAAGGTACATTGCCTTCTGCGTAAGCAGCAGAATTACCATCTGCGCCTGTGTAGATTCTAAACATTGAGAAGTCACCAGTGTGACGAGGCCACATCCAGTTGTCAGTATCACCACCGTATTTACCTACAGAGCTTGGTGGAGCTCCAACCAATCTTACGTCATCATATTGTTGGTACACAAAAAGGTAGTACTCATTTCCGTGGAAGAAGTTCTTTACCAATCCTTTGTACTCTGTTCCTTTTGTAGCTTCAGCAGCGATTTGTCCACCTACTTTTTTAGCAACTTCCTGACGCTCAGCTTCAGTCATGTCGTCATTCAGCTCAGCTAGAACCTTGTCAGTTACATCTTCCATTCGTACCAAGATTCGAACATAAAGTCCTTCGTTTGGCTTCTCTTCGTTTCTGTTCATTGCCCAGAAACCATCCGTTAGGTAGTCGTTTTCTACTGTACTGTGCGTTCTGATCGCGTCATAACCACAGTGGTGGTTTGTTAACATTAGTCCTTCACCTGAGATGATCTCTCCTGTACAGAACCCGCCTAAAGAAACAATAGCATCTTTAAGGCTCGCATTATTTATGCTGTAAAGTTGTTCTGGTGTAAGTTTAAGCCCTTTGGCTTGCATATCGGCATAGTTCAATTTAGAAATGAGGTGTAACAACCACATCCCTTCATCAGCTTTTGCCTTGGTACCCATTAATAAAGTACCTACCATAAAAATGGCTAGAATCTTCTTCATGTTCTTAAAATTTAATTAAGGCCTGCAAGTTTACGTAAAAACTTGTTTAGAAATACGTGTAAAAGTCAGTGTGGTGAAGCACTTTAGGGAGAGACAAATGTACGTTTTTGAACAATAGAGCAATAAAAAATCCCGCTATTGCGGGATTAAAAATTTGTGTTATGCTTTTTTAACCTTTATGGCGGCCAGGCCTTTCTGGTTTTTGCCTATTTCAAAACTCACCTTATTGTTTTCTTTTATTTCGCCTTCTATATCATTTATATGGACGAAATATTTCTCTTGAGAATCAAGATCTCTGATAAATCCAAATCCTTTGCTGTCGTTAAAGAAATCTACAATTCCTTTTCTTATTGGATCATCGTCATCCGCTTCTCTCACAGGAACACCTAAGGCAATGTCTTCTGCTTTAATCTTTTTCTTTTTTGAAGGATCAGGAGGGGTGTCCGTTAATTGACCATTCTCATCAACATAGGAAAACATTTCTTCCAAGCTCGCGCCTTTCTTATTATTTGCCTTTCGTTCTTCCTTACGAGCTAATTTCTCTTTGCGCTTTTGCGCTTTCTTTTTCTCTTTTTCTTTCTTTCCAAATGTTTCTTGAGATCTACCCATTCACTTCTTTTTAAGATTTAAAATTAATTGTATCAAGTTATAAAAAAATCCCGCTATGGCGGGATTCTTTCTTATGCTTTTAGTTCAACAAAAAGACCTTCATCTGTCTTGTTTACATTGGTCAATCCATGCTTGCCCAAACCTTTCATAGATTTATCCCATTGTTTATTAGAAAGACCTGATTCTGCTTTTAGGGCTCCCAATTCCATACGGTTGTTTTTCTCCAGAATGTAGAAGATCAATTGTTCGTTTTCGGTTAATGCAGGGCCTTCGTCTTCCCATTTTTCTGGGCGCATTTGTGGGAAGAATAATACCTCCTGAATCGACTCTTGTCCTGTTAGCATCATTACCAATCGGTCAATACCAATTCCTAATCCCGAAGTTGGAGGCATTCCATACTCTAAGGCGCGAACAAAATCTTTGTCAATAAACATCGCTTCATCATCACCTTTGGCTGATAGTTTTAACTGTTCTTCAAAACGCTCCAACTGGTCAATGGGGTCATTCAATTCAGAATAGGCATTGGCCAATTCTTTTCCATTCACAATCAATTCAAAACGCTCAGTTAAGCTATCATCTTCGCGATGACGCTTACAAAGAGGAGACATTTCTACTGGGTAATCTGTAATAAATGTTGGTTGAATATAATGGTGTTCACATTTTTCTCCGAAGATCTCGTCAATCATCTTGCCAATACCCATGGTTTCATCAACTTCAACACCTATTTCTTTGGCAATAGTTCTAATCTCTTCTTCCGTTTTTCCACTTAAGTGATGACCTGTATGTGTTTCAATAGCACTTAAGATAGGCACACGGGCATAAGGAGCTTTAAAGCTGATCTCATTTCCACCGTAAGTGGTAGATGGGGTTCCATTAACATCGCTAGCCACTTTTTCTAACATGCTTTCCACAAACTTCATCATCCAGTTGTAGTCTTTGTAGGCTACATAAATTTCCATTACGGTAAATTCTGGATTGTGTGTTTTGTCCATCCCTTCATTACGGAAGTCTTTGGCAAATTCATATACGCCTTCATAGCCACCAACAATTAACCTTTTAAGATAAAGCTCGTTGGCAATACGTAGGTATAATGGCACATCTAATGCATTGTGATGCGTAATAAACGGACGCGCTGCAGCACCTCCCGGGATAGGCTGAAGAATTGGTGTTTCTACTTCCATGTATCCGGCATCGTCAAAGATTCTACGCATGCTATTAATAGTGCGAGAACGTTTAGTGAATATTTCTTTCACACTATCGTTCACTACTAAATCAACATAACGCTGGCGGTAACGCAATTCAGGATCAGAGAATGCATCATGCACATTGCCTTCAGCATCTGTCTTTACAGTAGGAAGCGGCTTTAAAGATTTACTCAAAATGGTAAAATCTTTAACCATAATAGAGATTTCTCCTGTTTGCGTTTTAAACACAGAACCTTTTACACCAATGAAATCGCCCATGTCTAACAACTTCTTGAAGATGTCGTTATACAAACTTTTATCCTCTTCAGGACACATTTCATCGCGGTTAAAGTACAACTGTACTTCTCCGAAAGAATCTTTTAAAACAGCGAATGAAGCTTTCCCCATGATTCTGCGGGTCATCAAACGACCAGCAATAGAAACATCTTGAAATTCACTTTCATTCCCTTCAAAGCCTGAGTTGATTTCAGTGCTTTTATGAGAAACAATATATTCTGCCGCGGGATAGGGGTCTATACCTCTTTCGCGAAGTTTATTTAGGGCTTCTCTTCTAACTAGCTCTTGCTCTGATAAATTGCGCGCCATAGCGTCTAAAATTTTAGGGCGGCAAAGATATACTTTAGTTAGAGGGGAAAAAGAGGTAAGGATGAAAAGTTCAATAAAAAGATTGAGAAAAAATTTATTTCCTCTTTTGTGATTGAGAAACTGTATTATATTTGCAGCCGTTTTTAGAACGATGCCCTATCGTCTAATTGGCAGGACAGCGGTTTTTGGTACCGTCAGTCTAGGTTCGAGTCCTAGTGGGGCAACGAAAAACCCGAAGTGAAAACTTCGGGTTTTTTTATGCTCAAAAGTTTGATTACACTCCCGGAGTTTCGCCCGTTAGGCTCTTTAAGAATGCGGCAATATTCTCTACTTCTTCTGCATTTAGCTCTTTGTTTAGTTGAGATTTAGCCATGATAAGAATTGCTTTTTCCAAACTTGCAATTGAACCATCATGGAAATAAGGTGCTGTTTTCTCAATGTTTCGAAGGGAAGGCACTTTAAAAACGTATTTATCAGATTCATTTCCTGTAACCACAAACCTTCCTTCATCAATCTTCTCACTTTTAGTATAAGTCCAGTAATCCCCATAAACCCCAAAAGGCTGATACATACCTCCGCCTAAAAGTGCTCCGGTGTGACAAGTAGTACAACCTGTTTTTACAAAAGCATCTAAACCTGCAATTTCCTTTTTAGTTAATGCTTCGGTATTTCCCTGCATAAACTCATCAAAACGGCTTGGCGTAAGTAGTGTTCGTTCAAAAGCGCCAAGAGCAATTTTCAAGTTGTCATAAGTAATAGGGTCGTCATCTTTTGGGAAGGCTTTTGTAAATGATGTTTGGTAATCTTCAATTCCTTTAAGGCGATTAACAACATATTCTTCACTAGGCATAGCCATTTCTACTGGGTTCACAATTGGGCCACCGGCTTGATCTTCAACATGAGGAGAACGTCCATCCCAAAACTGAACAAAATGAAGCGCAGCATTTAATGTAGTAGGAGAATTACGTTCTCCATTTTCTCCTTTATCTCCTGGTGAAGTAGGGAGATTATCTACACCATAAGTGTCAAGATTATGACAAGTATTACAACTTTGGTTTCCATTTTTAGAAAGACGATTATCTAAGTAAAGTTTCCTTCCAAGTTTTACTCGATCGAAAGAAGATTCAAAATCAACGCTTTTTGCCTCATCGGGTAATGCGGTAAAGAACTTTTCTGCAGATGCGATGATTTGAGGATCTACGTAGTTCAGATAACTTATTGGATCGTGTGGCTCTTTTTCAGATCCGCAACCCATCCAAAGAACCGCACCTAATAAGATTGAAACGTAACCTTTGATATTCATATTCTGAAGTTTAAGAATTTGTAATGGCAATGTATTGAGATTGTGTAAGTTGAGAAGGGGAATGATATTGATATTTCTTATCTCATCATAGAGTTAGTGCGAAGAAATACTTTGCGTTTATTCTATCTTGAGCCACCCCTCTCATGTTGATTGGGAGGCCTTCATATGGGGCTGGCATTTTTTACCGTAAATGACAGTGATAACCTCTCAACACCAGCATGGGGATTTTATGCATTAAGAAAAAAACTCGAACAATGGTTTAGCATGAGTTGCGGCAAGCATGAACCACATGACGAGTACAATTATTATAAAATTGTCAAAATGTCATTAACAT
>JAOARK010000348.1 GCA_025210575.1 Schleiferiaceae bacterium | reverse complement strand
GTAAAAGGAGGAAGCATGCCAACAATGTTTTGCATACCGCTTAACCAAACAGAATCCCCCTGATTGATGTACTCAACTTTAGGACCTGCCAACGTAAACATAAACCAAGAGAAGTGCACTTCAAGTGAATCTTTACATTGTAACCCATTGGCATCAGTCACTGTGAGTATAAAACGTAACGGTTCTTGTTCGCGGTTAACAATTTGAGGATTCGCTATTGTGGTGTCATCTAGATAATCTGAAGCATACGTTTCTATGAAAGAACTTCCTATTTGCCAAGAATTATAAGATTCCCACGAATATGCGTACGGTGCTACCATTCCAGCAATTGACAGGTTTTGGCCTAAATAAATACTGTCTTCAGGGCATGAAGTTAAGTCAGGGCCAAGCTCTACTTGACATTGTAGGCCATTTGAATAAGCCACTAGTAGAATGAAAGATAATAGGATCAAGTTTTTCATGATTACATTGGTCAGTTTGCTCTGTGTTAGACCAATTTAAAATTATCCAATGATAAATCCTCCCCTGATTATCCTAAAAAATCATATATCGATTCTTCGGAGAAATGGAATATTTAAAATTGAAGGATATAAACTTCAAGTCAACCTCTCCTACCCTTATTTTTGTACCCAAATAATTTCATGTTATGCCCATTATAGCCCCAAGTGTTTTAAGTGCCGATTTTGGAAACCTTCAACGTGATGTTGAAATGATAAACAACAGCAAAGCGGATTGGTTTCATATTGATGTGATGGATGGTGTTTTTGTGCCCAACATCTCTTTTGGTATGCCTATTACGGCTGCCATTAAAAAACATGCACAAAAAACGATGGATGTTCACCTGATGATTGTTCAGCCCGAACGTTACATCAAAGACTTTAAAAAAGTGGGTGCAGACATTTTAACCGTGCATTACGAAGCATCTACGCATTTGCACAGAACGGTTCAAGAAATTAAAGCCGAAGGCATGAAAGCCGGTGTTTCTTTAAATCCACACACACCTGTTCACTTGTTAAAAGACATGATTAAAGACCTAGATCTAGTATTGATCATGAGTGTGAATCCTGGCTTTGGGGGCCAAAGTTTTATTGAACAAAGCGTTGAAAAAGTAAAAGAACTTCGCGCAATGATCACCGAAGCAGGAAGCGATTGTATTATTGAAGTAGATGGTGGTGTGAATATGGAAACTGGTGCTCGTTTAGTTGCCGCTGGTGCCGATGCTTTGGTTGCTGGAAGCTTCGTTTTCAAAAGCGATAACCCATCGCAAACTATTGCCAATTTAAAAACGCTGTAAGGTGCGGCTAGAAGCCGATTGTAGTAATTGTCAGAGCAAAGTTGCCTTTAATACTTGGGAAGAAACCCGAGCAGATTACGCCCGAAACAAAGGAAAATCTGTAGTGCTCCCTTGCAAAAACTGTGGGTTAGAAAAGGAATACCACATCAACGATTTTACCGCAAAATCTCGGGTATATCGTATTCTTTCTAAGATTGTGCTTTTTGGTCTTTGCGGACCAATGGCCGGAATGTTAGGAATCGCATGGGTAGCTTCGGGCTTTGATTTATATGTGTTGGTAAACGGTATTGTCTCCTACTCTGTATTCTGGATGTCCGTTCCTTTACTGCTTTACACCATTCTTATTACAACTGCAAAACGAAGAGAAAAAGCCTACAACAGTTATCAGGTAAAACAATAATCCCCCGCCAATAGCGAGGGATATTCGGTTGTTTATATAGTATTGTAATTACGCCAAATATGCCTCGGCACCGCCATCTAAAGCATACACTTTAACTTCGGGTTTTATGCGTGCTATTTCCATAACAGCCGCTGTAGCTCTTCTTCCTGTACCACAAATTAAAACATAGGTGGTCTCTACGTTGAAATCATAACTCAACAACTCACCCATAGGTACGTTGATTACCTCACTATCATTAATTTCTGGAGATTCGTAAAATTCTCTAATGTCAATCAGTCCTAATTTTACCCCTTCACTTTTCCAGGATAAAATATTTTCCTTTTTACAATTCATTATCTAAGTATATCAAGTTTCAAAGAAGCCCAAAGAATAGAACATTCTTAAGCCGTAATATCCATCGTTTCTTGCCGCAGAATCCTTTTCAACAAAACCTTCTAAATAAGGTGTTCCAGTCCAGTTATAGTTAATAGATAAACCAAAAATGCCTCGCTTTCCAGATCTCCATTTCCAGCCAAAACCGGCCATAACATTGGTACTATAATTTGATCCAGGATAGAGGTCATAATTAGAAAAATCTACATCCGTCTTTAAAGTAGGTTGATATACCAATGCACCGAAACCAAATGTAACATATGGTGTATTTGCATTTCTTTTGAAATACTTACCAAACTTCTTGAAGTTTAAATCCATGGTAAGACTGGTAGTCAAAATAGAAGTATTCATCTCAAATCCTCTATCAGCATTGCCATGATTCGCATCATTCGCGTAAAGCTGACCATAAGTAATCTCAGCACCTAAATTGAACTTAGGGTTAAAATTTCTCTTTAGAAATAATCCTGCTTGAAAACGTGCCTCGTTTAAAGTTGTTCCTATATCACCTCCTTGAGTAAGCTCACCCGAGTAGTTGGCTGAGCCTATAAATAATCCGGTTTCCCAATAACGTAATGAACGTTGTGCACTTGCAGAAAAGCCAAGCACTATAAGCGCGATTGCTAAAATTAATTGCTTTTTCATTTATTGTTTCGTTCGTTTAAAAACACCATTTTCTCCTCAGAAGAATTTTCGGCATCGTAAAAATATCCATCCTCTTCAAAATTCATAACACCATTTAAGTCAGATATATTGTTTTCAATAATATATCTCGCCATCAAACCTCGAGCCTTTTTTGCATAAAAACTCAAAACTTTAAACTCACCCTTTGGACCACGATCTTTAAATTCTATTGAAGTAACAGGCCTTTTAAGTTCTTTGGTGTCAATCGCTTTAAAATACTCATTTGAGGCCAAATTGATCAAGGTTTCCCCCTCTTCCATCTCAGCTTTTAATGAAGGAGTTATTTTTTTACGCCAAAACTGATATAAATTATTCGCTCTTCTGATCTTAAGGCTTGTCCCCATTTCTAATCGGTAAGGACGAATGAGATCAAATGGAGAAAGAATACCATAGAGTCCGCTCATTATGCGCAACCTATTTTCTAAATTTTCCGAGGCATTTCCGGCCCACGAATGAATATCTAAACCACGGTACACATCGCCATCAAAAGCAAAAGCAGCTGGTTTTCCATAAACCTCGTCCGTTTCAGCTTGCCAATTTTGATTTCGAGCATGATTAAGCTCCGCCAGATTTTTACTTATCCCTTGCAACTTTGTAAGCTTATTTACAGAGTATCTCTTAAGCGCAGCATTTACTTTAACTGCCTCATCTAGAAAACGAGGTTGTGTTAAAGGAATATTTTCAGGATAATCTACTTCCCAATTCAATGACTTAGCTGGGGAAATTACAATCTTCATGCACAGGTTATTCTAACAAAAAAATCCCCCCGATTTTCGGGGGGACCAAATATAATCTCAATTCTTTATGAAATTAATTTAATGCTAGTGCTTCTACACGTTTTCCATTTACATAGTTGATCTCGTATGTTGTAGCTTTTCTATCTGCCTTTACAATCCATTTTCCGGTCTTCACACCGTTTTCATAATAACCTTCAGACAGTATATCTCCAGTTTTGTCATAAGTCTTCCAAATACCACATGGTTTACCATTGTGAAATGTACCCACTTGTTTTATTTCTCCTGATTGATAAAACATCGTTTGGAGCACGCGATCTCCCACTTTGGTTAGCTCCATTTTTACTTGTCCGTTTTCGTAATACTTGGTTTGTGGTTGCTGTGCAAAGCTCGTTGCTCCTATCGCCAAAGCGAAAATTAATATGATCGTCTTCATAATACTCTCTATTTAGTGTTAAGCCAAAGTTAACAGAATTATTGGATTTCCAATGTTAAGTTTACATTTAATTTACATTTAGTTAACATTGGTAGAAAATTGGATAAGATTATCTTTCGGCATCATATTTGCCCTTCTAAACGTATCCGAAAAACGACACCTATGAAGATAGTACAACTACTTTTTTCAGTGACATGCTTAGCTCTTCTTACAGCCTCCTGTACAGGATCGAATAAAATGTACAAGAAAGGTCAGAAGTTAGATGAGGCCGGCTTGCATTATGAGGCGTCTACATTTTACATTAATTCTTTGCAGCGTAAAGCCACCAATAGTGATGCCATTCTTGCCTTAAAGAAAACAGGACAACAAGTATTGGATGATTACTATGCGGTGTTCTACCAACACTATGCAGACCGAAAAATAAAGAAGGCTGTTTACGCTTATCAAGAAGCGGAACGATTCAAAAAACGTGTGGACGCGGTTAACGTGAAATTAGACGTTGCAGATTATTATGAAGACTACTACAAGGAAATGAAGACCTTGTACATTGAACAACTCTATGCAACTGCACAAGAAGATTTAGACAATGAAAACTTTAAGGAGGCAGAAGAGAAGTTAAAAGAAATACAGCGCTTGGAGCCCACTTTTAAAAATGTGGAGGAACTCACCACTTTCGCATTTGTAGAACCGAAATACAGATTAGGCATTAGAGCATTTGATAACCATGAATACCGCAAAGCCTATCACTATTTTGAAGAAGTAGTAAACGCAGCAGGCAATTACAAGGAAAGTGCAGAATTAAAAAGCTTAGCTCAAGAAAATGCTCAATACACCATTGGCATTTTAAAATTCGAAAACAAGTCTCGTGTATCGGGATTGGAAGCTGCTGTATCTGGAAGTATTGTAACTGATCTAATGAACTACAACGATCCATTTTTGGTGATTATCGATCGCACCAATACAGAGCGATTGATCAATGAGCAAAAGCTTGGAATGACCGGTATAATAGATCAAGGAACTGCAGCTAAGGCAGGAGAACTTTTAGGAGCTAAAGCCATTTTAGTGGGTAAGGTGGTTTCCGCTGAAAAGAAAGAAGGCAAATTGATCAAACGAAGTAAAACAGGTTATTTGGGCAAACCGATTTATAAGGTTAATCCTGAAACAGGAAAGAAATACAAAGACATGGTCTACAGCAAAGTGTATTACTACGATTATTCTCAAAACAACACGGTAAGCTGCACATTTCAGTATCAATTGATTTCTACAGAAACAGGAGAGATCCTTATTTCTGACATTGTTGAAAAGAGTTTTACAGACAAGATCTATTACAGCACTTTTAATGGAGATTCTAGATATCTCTACAAAGGGACATGGGTGAGTCAAACCAAAAAGAAACCCAACGATAAGATCTACAATTCTTACAGCTCTAAAAAAGAGATGGACAATCAGATTAAAGCGAGAAAAGAAATTCGTTCGGTAGAGAATCTTTCCAATCAACTATTCAAATCCATTTCGAATCAAGTCTCTAAAAAGATCATTGCATTTAACCCAGAAAAATGAAGCTCGTTTATCTATTCAGCATATTTTTTTTAATCGGGTGCTCTTCAACCAAGGTTATCGAGCCTGAGCCCACCGTGGCTCCTGCCCCAAATTGGGTGAAGCAAAAACCTATTGAGAGTCCATATTACTCAGGTATAGGCATGGCCATTAAATCATCGCCAGATTACTTAGCCATTGCCAAAAACAATGCTTTAAACGATTTGGCCAGTGAGATTTCCGTACAGATCAAAAGTTCATCTGTTCTTTATCAAGTTGAAAATAACGACAGGTTCAGAGAAGAGTTTAAAGCCAACACTC